>NZ_JACBXC010000910.1 GCF_013870535.1 Streptomyces phytophilus
CCGCGTCCGCTCGCCCGGCGCCCGCGGCCGGGGCGGGGGCTCGGTGGCGCGCTGGGCGGCGAAGAGGAGGATGCCGGTGATCAGGAGCACGGCGCCGGCGACCGTGCCCGCCTCGGGGAGGACGGCGGTGCAGAGCAGGGCGGCGAGGACGGGGCCGGTCATGAAGCACAGCTCGTCGGCGGCCTGTTCGAAGGAGTTGGCGGTGTGCAGGGCGGCCGTGTCGCCGGGGGTGCCGGCGTCCGCACCGCGGAAGGCGTGGGCCCAGCGGGCGCGGGACATGCCGCCGGTGTTGGGGGTGGTGGCGGTGAGGACGTAGGCGGCGAAGAGCGTCCACGCCGGGGCGCAGAGGCGGTTGAGGGTGGCGCCGGGTACGGACTCGGGCAGGCCGGCGAGGAGGGCGGCCATGCGGGCGACGTTGCGGTTGTCCTCGCCGGCCTGGTTGGCGGCGCCCCAGTAGACGTCGTCGATACGGGCCGGATCGAGCGCGGGGACGCCGTCGAGCAGGCCGCGGACCACCCCCGCGGCGAGGTCGTCGGGGCGTACGGCGGACAGCGAGCCGCGCAGCTTCCCGATCGGCGTGCGGCGGGCGGCGGCGAAGTGAACGGTGCGCACGGCGGGCCTCCCCATCGAAACTAGCGGCGCTAGTTTCGGACTATAGCCCGCCCGCCGAGCCCGCGGCCAGGACGCCCGGCGAAGCACCATCCGTCCTCTTCGCCCGTGATCGCTTACGATCGAACACGTTGTCCCGGACGCCCGCGACGCCGATGCGAGGAGAGCACGATGAGCAGTGCCAAGGTTGCCGACCAGCTCGTGGAGGTCCTCCTCCAGTACGGGGTCAAGCGCATCTACGGCGTCGTCGGCGACAGCCTCAACCCCCTCGTCGACGCCATCCGCCGCGGCGACGGCGCCATCGAGTGGGTGCACGTGCAGAACGAGGAGGCCGGCGCCTTCGCCGCCGCCGCCGAGGCGCAGGTCACCGGGCAGCTCGCCGCCTGCGCCGGCTCCTGCGGGCCGGGCAACACCCACCTCATCCAGGGCTTGTTCGACGCGCAGCGCAGCGGCGCCCCCGTCCTCGCCATCGCCTCGCACATCCCGTCCACCCAGATCGGCAGCGGCTACTTCCAGGAGACCCACCCGGAGAAGCTGTTCGACCAGGCGTCCGGCTACTGCCAGCTGATCTCCCAGCCCGAGCAGATGCCCCGCATCGCAAGGATCGCCGCCCAGCACGCCGTCGGCGCCAACGAGGTCGCGGTGCTCGTCCTGCCCGGCGACATCGCCGACAAGCCGGCCGCCAACCCCACCGGGCGCACCGTCCCCTGCGCCCGCCCCGCCTCGATCGTCCCCGACCCGCAGACCGTGCGCGAACTGGCAGACGCCGTCAACGCGGCCGACCGCGTCGCGCTGTTCGCCGGCGCGGGCGTACGCGGCGCGCACTCCCAGGTGATGCGGCTCGCCGAGACCGTCAAGGCGCCCGTCGGGCACACGCTGCGCGGCAAGGAGTGGATCCAGTACGACAACCCGTACGACGTCGGCATGATCGGCCTCCTCGGCTACGGCGCCTGCTACGACGCGCTCCAGGAGGCCGACCTCGTCGTCATGCTGGGCACCGACTTCCCGTACGACGCCTTCCTGCCGCAGGCCAAAACCATCCAGATCGACATCGACGCCACCCGCCTCGGCCGCCGTACGCCCCTGGAGGTCGCCGTGCACGGCGACGTCGCCTCCACCCTGGACGCGCTCCAGCCTCTGCTGCGCGAGAAGCACGAGCGGCGCTTCCTCGACGCCACGCTGCGCAAGCACGAGCGGTCGCTGACCAAGGTCGTCGAGGCGTACACCTCGAACGTCGACAAGCACGTGCCGATCCACCCCGAGTACGCCGCCCGGCTGCTCGACCAACTCGCCGCCGACGACGCCGTGTTCACCGTCGACACCGGCATGAACAACGTCTGGGCCGCCCGCTACCTCACGCCCAACGGCCGCCGCCGCGTCATCGGCTCGTTCACCCACGGCTCCATGGCCAACGCCCTCCCGCACGCCATCGGCGCCGCCTGCGCCGACCGCGACCGCCAGGTCATCTCGCTCTCCGGCGACGGCGGCCTCGGCATGCTGCTCGGCGAGCTGATCACCGTCAAGCAGCACGACCTGCCGGTCAAGACCGTCGTGTTCAACAACTCCTCGCTCGGCATGGTCAAGCTGGAGATGCTGGTCGACGGCCTGCCCGCGTACGGCACCGACCACAGCCGGGTCGACTTCTCCGCCATCGCCCGCGGCGTCGGCATCCCCGCCTGGCGGGTGGAGAAGCCCGGCGAGATCGAGGGCGCGCTGCGCGAGGCGCTCACCGCGAAGGGCCCCGCGCTGGTCGAGCTGATCACCGACTCCAACGCGCTGTCGATCCCGTCGCGGATCACGCTGGAGCAGGTCCGCGGCTTCGCGCTGGCCGCCGGGCGCACGGTGCTGGAGGGCGGCGTCGGCACGATGCTCGACCTCG
>NZ_JACBXC010000911.1 GCF_013870535.1 Streptomyces phytophilus
CTGCCCGACCCGGCGGGCGCCGACATCGTCCGCGTCGGCACCACCGTGGAGCTGCAGGAGGCCGTGGTGAAGGCCGCGGCCGACGCCGACGCCGTCGTCATGGCGGCCGCCGTCGCCGACTTCCGCCCCGTGACGTACGCCACCGGCAAGATCAAGAAGAAGGACGACCGCGAGCCGGAGCCGATCGGGCTCACCCGCAACCCCGACATCCTCGCGGGGATCTCCGCCGCCCGGCCGCGCACCGGGCAGGTCGTCGTCGGCTTCGCCGCCGAGACCGACGACGTGCTCGCCAACGGCCGCGCCAAGCTCGCCCGCAAGGGCTGCGACCTGCTCGTCGTCAACGAGGTGGGGGAGACCAAGGCGTTCGGCGCCGAGGGCAACGAGGCCGTGGTGCTCACCGCCGACGGGCGCGAGGTGCCCGTGCCGTTCGGGCCGAAGGAAGCGCTGGCCGACGTGGTGTGGGACCTCGTAGCGCAAAGGCTCGCCTGAGTCACCCCGGACGACACTCCGGGCAGATTATTGCTGCTTTCCGGGTGGATTCCTGCGGGAACCTGCGGTTCCCCAGGTCAACCGGCATCCAGGGACCGAGACGGGTTGTCCCCTAAGCGAGGCTCCCGGATAAAATGGCCCACGGGCCCGTCCCGGGAGCGCCCGGCCCGGGTCCGCAACCGATCAGCCAGCAGCCGCTGCAACCATGGGGAGCGATGTGTCCCGCCGTCTTTTCACTTCGGAGTCCGTTACCGAGGGCCACCCCGACAAGATCGCTGACCAGATCAGCGACGCCATCCTCGACGCCCTGCTCAAGGACGACCCGCACTCGCGAGTCGCCGTCGAGACGCTGATCACCACCGGCCAGGTGCACGTGGCCGGCGAGGTCACCACCTCCGGTTACGCGGACATCGCGACCCTCGTGCGGAACAAGATCCTGGAAATCGGCTACGACTCGTCGAAGAAGGGGTTCGACGGCGCCTCCTGCGGCGTCTCCGTCTCCATCGGCGCGCAGTCGCCGGACATCGCCCAGGGCGTGGACACGGCGTACGAGAGCCGCGTCGAGGGCTCCGGCGGCGACGACCTCGACCTCCAGGGCGCCGGCGACCAGGGCCTCATGTTCGGCTACGCCTGCGACGAGACGCCCGAGCTGATGCCGCTGCCCATCCACCTGGCGCACCGGCTGTCCGCCCGGCTCAGCGAGGTCCGCAAGAACGGGACCATCCCCTACCTGCGCCCCGACGGCAAGACGCAGGTCACCATCGAGTACAACGGCGACAAGGCGGCCCGCCTCGACACCGTCGTCGTCTCCTCCCAGCACGCCTCCGACATCGACCTCGACTCACTGCTGACGCCCGACATCCGCGAGTTCGTCGTGGAGCCGGAGCTGAAGGCCCTCCTCGACGACGGCATCAAGCTGGACACCGAGGGCTACCGCCTGCTGGTCAACCCCACCGGCCGGTTCGAGATCGGCGGCCCCATGGGCGACGCCGGGCTCACCGGGCGCAAGATCATCATCGACACCTACGGCGGCATGGCCCGGCACGGCGGCGGCGCCTTCTCCGGCAAGGACCCGTCCAAGGTCGACCGCTCCGCCGCCTACGCCACGCGCTGGGTCGCCAAGAACGTCGTGGCCGCCGGGCTCGCCTCGCGCTGCGAGGTGCAGGTGGCGTACGCGATCGGCAAGGCCGAGCCGGTCGGGCTCTTCGTCGAGACCTTCGGCACGGCCACGGTCGACGTCGAGAAGATCGAGAACGCCATCTCCGAGGTCTTCGACCTGCGCCCCGCGGCGCTCATCCGCGACCTGGACCTGCTGCGCCCGATCTACTCCCAGACCGCCGCGTACGGCCACTTCGGCCGGCCGCTGGCCGACTTCACCTGGGAGCGGACCGACCGCGTCGACGCGCTGCGCAAGGCCGCCGGCATCTGAGCGCTCACGCCGCTTCGAGCCCGCCGGACGGTCCGGGGCCCCGGACCGTCCGGCGGGCTGTCGGCCTGGGTGTCCGCGGTGTCTGGTAGGACGGAGAGGTGAGCAGCGACGACGGCCGGGAGGCGGCACCCGAGGGGGCGGAGCAGCTCGCCCTCATCCGGGAGACCGTGCGCAAGGCCAAGGGTTCCCGCGCCCTCCCGCGGACCTGGCGCGGCGCCGCGCTGGCCGAGGAGCTGCCCGTCGCCCGCGTGCTGGTCGACAAGGGCCTGCTCCACCTCGACCGCCTCTTCGACTACGCCGTGCCCGCCGCCATGGACGCCGAGGCGCGCCCCGGCGTGCGGGTGCGCGTCCGCTTCGGCGCCGGCGAGCGCGAGGGCCGCCGGGAGGGCGGCGGGCTGATCAACGGGTACGTGGTCGAGCGCCGCGCCGACAGCGACTTCCCCGGCACCCTCGCGCCCCTCGCCCAGGTCCTCTCGCCCGAGCCCGTCCTCGGGGCGCTGCTCCTGGGCCTGTGCCAGGCCGTCGCCGACCGGTACGCCGGGGCCCTCGCCGACGTCGTCCAGCTCGCG
>NZ_JACBXC010000912.1 GCF_013870535.1 Streptomyces phytophilus
GCCGGACGTCGCGATGCGCGCCGACGCCACCGCGGTGGGCATCGGCGCGGCGCGGGCCACGCTCGGGGCGGAAGGGGTGGCGAAGATCTTCTCCGGCGGCGCGCAGGCGGCGCGGCTCGCGCTGGTCGACGGGGCCGTGGGCGCCGTGTGGCAGGCGAAGGCGCGCACGGTCGTGGCGTTCGGCTTCACCGTCGAGGACGGCAGGATCACGGCGATCGACCTGATGGGCGACGCCGAGCGGCTGGCCGGGCTGGACATCGCGGTGCTGGGGTGAGGCGTGCCGGTTCGCCCTGCTCGGGCCGATGAGGAAGCGGCCGTACGGGACGGCGACGCGGGGGCGCCGCCGGGCGGAAGAACCGCCCGGCGGCGCCGATCAGCCCTTGGCCATTGGCCATTGGCCATTGGCCGGGGTTTCTGCTGCGCGCGCGCCTACTCGGCCGCGCCGTCCGCGACGTAGTCGATGCGGTAGATCCCGGCGTTCGTGTTCGTGCTGCCGCGGCCCACGCCGCTGCCCTCGCCGAAGTCGATGACGTAGAGCGAGCCGTCGGGGCCGAACGCGGCGTCGAAGGGCTGGATCCAGCTCATACCCTCGAACACCGGGTCGATCGACTGCAGTTCGCCGTCCGCGTACGAGAAGGTCTTGAACCACTTGCGGGTCAGCTCGTAGTTGAACCACTTGCCGTCGTACGACTCGGGGAACTTCGTCGCGCTGTCGAGGTCCGGGTCGAAGTCGTACGCCGGGCCGCCCATCGGACCGCCGCCGCCGGAGCCGAGCTGCGGGAACTCGGCGGAGGCCGCGTACGAGTACCAGACCTGCGCGGCGGTGGCCGGGGGCAGCTGGGTCCTGCCCGTGTTGTTCGGCGAGTCGTTCACGGGCGCGGCGCAGTCGAACTTCCCACCGGAGGTGCCGGCCGCGAAGTCGTGGTCGTTGAACGGGATGTTGTTGCCGACGCAGTACGGCCAGCCCATGTTGCCGGCCTTGGAGATCAGGTTGTACTCGACGATGCCCGCCGGGCCGCGGTCCGGGTTCGCCTCGCGGGAGTCGGGGCCGTAGTCGCCGACCATCAGCGCGTCGGTCGCGGGGTCGACGGAGATGCGGAACGGGTTGCGGAAGCCCATCGCGTAGATCTCCGGGCGGGTCTTCTTCTCGCCCTTCCTGAAGAGGTTGCCCTTCGGGACGGTGTACGTGCCGCCCTTGGTGGGCTTGATGCGCAGCACCTTGCCGCGCAGGTCGTTGGTGTTGGCGGCGGTGGACTGGGCGTCCCAGGCGTGGCGGCCGTCGCGCTCGTCGGTCGGCGAGAAGCCGTCCGACTCGAAGGGGTCGGTGTTGTCGCCGGTGGCGGCGTACAGGTTGCCCTTGCTGTCGAAGGCCAGCGAGCCGCCCATGTGCACGTTGGCGCGGCCCTCGCCGCGCCAGGTGGGGATGGACAGCAGCACCTTCTGGGAGGCGGGGTCGAGCCGGTCGCCGTTCAGGGTGAACCTGGAGACGTCGACCCTCTTCTCGGCCTTGTCGGAGTGCATGACGTACAGCTGGTGGTTCTTCGCGAACGCGGGGTCGAGCGCGAGCCCGAGCAGCCCGTCGGACTGCGTGGTGAACTCCAGCGGATAGTCGAAGTCGTACGCGGTGGTGACCTCCCGCGTCTCCTGGTCGATGATCTTCAGCTCACCGGTGCGCTGCGCGTACAGCACCCGCCCGTCGGGCGTGACGGCCAGCTCGAACGGGTCGGCGAGGTCGGAGTCGACCAGCGCGGTGCGGGTGAACCCGGCCGCGTTCGGCGCGCTGGCACCGGTCGGCTCGGGCGCGGCCACGGCGGAGGGCGTCGCCACCAGTAAGGCGGGCAGGACGGTGAGCGCGGCGACGAGGGACAGGGGTTTGATCTGGCGGCTCATGGGGCTCCCAACGGTGGAGGCGGTTCGGCGGGGCGGCGGTCCCGCCTGCTCGTCACTTGCCATAGACCTCGATCACGATGTTCCGGAACGAGACCTCGTCCCGAGCGCCGTGGTTCTGCAGCCCGATGTGGCCGGGGCCGAGGCGGCGCTCGGGGACGGTGTCGGTGTAGTCGTTGATCTCCACGCCGTTGAGCTGCACGGTGAGCCGGTCGCCGGCGACGCGGAGGTCGTAGGTGTTCCACTCGCCCGGCGGGTTCAGCGCGGCGTCGCGGGCGGCGATGTCGGGCGACTGGAACCCGTACACCGCGCCGGTGGTGCGGTCGGGGGAGTCGGTGGCGTCGATCTGGACCTCGAAGCCGCCGTTGCGGATGGCGGGGTCGTCGCCGGGGGGAAAGCCGAGGTGCACGCCGGAGTTGTCGTCGCCGGCCATGCGCCAGTCGAGGGTCAGGTGGTAGTCGGTGCCGAACTCCCGGCCGGAGTACCAGATGAGCCCGAGGCCGCCGTACGAGGTGAGCGCGCCGTCGGCGAGGGTGAACCCGCCGGGGCCGGCCTGGCTCCAGCCTTCGGTGGAGGTGCCGTCGAAGAGGACGAGG
>NZ_JACBXC010000913.1 GCF_013870535.1 Streptomyces phytophilus
CTCGGGGTCGGTCAGCACGTCGTGGCACTCGACCTGGCGGTAGCCGAAGCCGGCCAGCGCGGCGAGCGTGCCGGGGCGGTCGGCGGCGATCTCGTCGCGAACGGTGTAGAGCTGCACGCCCAGGGACGGGCTCATGGTCTCCTCCGGCAGTCGTTTTCGACAATTTTTCGCTCGCCGGTTGACGCTAGAAGCCCTGAAGACCTCCGTCAACACCCTTGACAGGCTCGGAAGTCGACGGCGAGGCTGGCCCAAGTTTTCGAAAAGGACAGTGCCCATGCCGCCCGAACAGGCCACCCTCAGCGACATCGCCGCCCGCGCCGGCGTCTCGGTGTCGACCGTCTCCAAGGTCCTGCACGCCCGCACGGACGTCGCCCCCGCCACCCGCGAGCGGATCGCCCGGCTGCTCGCCGACCACGGGTACCGGCCGTCCCGCGGCGCCGGCGTCGTCGACCTCGTCATCGGCAGCCTCAACAGCCCGTGGGCCGACGCGCTGGTCACCGGCGCGGTCGAGGCCGGCGCCGAGGCCGACTGCCGGATCGTCATCGACAGCGTGCCCGACAGCGCCGACGTGCTGCGGCACACCCTGGAGCGCATCATGGCGCGCGGCAGCGACGGCGTCCTGCTCGTCCACCAGGTGCCGGCGCCCGAGACCCGCGCGCGGCTCGCGGCCAAGCGCATTCCGCTGGTCGCCATCGACCCGCCGGCGGAACCGGGCGCGGGCGTGCGCTCCGTGGGCTGTACGAACTGGCAGGGCGGCCTCGCCGCGACCCGCCACCTCGTCGAGCTGGGCCACCGGCGCATCGCCACGATCACCGGGCCGCAGGCGATCTGGTCCGCCCGCGCCCGCTTCGACGGCTACCGCACCGCGCTGCTGGAGGCCGGGCTGCCGGTCGACGAGGAGCTGGTCCACCGCGCCGACTTCTTCGCGCCCGACGGCCGGGCCGGGGCGCTGGCGCTGCTCGACCTGCCGGAGCCGCCGACGGCGGTGGTCGCGGCGAACGACGGGCAGGCGTTCGGCGTGCTCCAGGCACTGGCCGAACGCGGGCTGCGGGCACCGGCGGACCTGAGCGTCACCGGCTTCGACGACACCCCGGTCGCCGCCTGGGCGGCGCCGCCGCTGACGACCGTCGTCCAGCCGCTGGAGGCGATGGCGGCGACGGCGTTCCGGATGCTCCGGCTGCACGGCGAGGGCGGGGCGGCGCAGCCCGAGCAGGTGGAGCTGGCGACGACGCTGACGGTCCGCGCGTCCACGGGCCCGCCGCCGGCCCGCTGACCACGGGACGCCGTCCCGCCTGCGGATACGTACGCCGCGGACAATGACACGCGTCCGCGCCGAGCCGCTCCCCCGCCCCGATGTCCAGCCCCGATACCCCGCGCCCCACGTTCCGAGGCCCCGTCCGCACCCGCACCAGCACCGCCGTCACGACCGACTGGAGCATCCGCATGGCCCTGTTCGACCTCCCCCTCGCCGAGCTGCGCGACTACCGCCCCGAGCGTGAGGAGCCCGCCGACTTCGACGACTTCTGGACCCGCACCCTCGCCGGGGCCGGGGCCGAGGCCGGGCCGGCACCCGAGTTCCGCCCGTACCCGACGGGCCTGACGGCCGTCGACGTGTACGACGTGTCCTTCGCCGGCTGGGGCGGCCACCGGATCTCCGCCTGGCTCGTCCTGCCGCGCGGCGCCGACGGGCCCGTGCCGTGCGTCATGCACTACATCGGCTACGGCGGCGGCCGCGGGCTGCCGCACGACCACCTGTTCTGGCCGGCCTCGGGCCGCGCCGTCTTCGTCGTCGACACCCGCGGCCAGGGCGCCGCCCACCGCAACAACGCCGGTTCCACCCCCGACCCGTACGGCACGGGCAACGCGCAGACGCCCGGCTTCATGACGCGCGGCGTGCTCGACCCCGAGGAGTACTACTACCGCCGCGTCTTCACCGACGCCGTACGCGCCGTGGACGCCGCCGCCGCGCATCCGGCGGTCGACGGCGAGCGGATCGCGGTCTCCGGCGGCAGCCAGGGCGGCGCGATCGCCACCGCGGTCGCGGGGCTGCACCGGGGGGTGCGGGCGGCGATGATCGACGTGCCGTTCCTCAACCACTTCCGCCGCGCGGTCACGATCACCGACAAGAACCCGTACCAGGAGCTGGTCCTCTTCCTGGCCACCCAGCGGGACGCGGACGAGCGGGTGTTCCGCACGCTGTCGTACTTCGACGGGCTCAACTTCGCGGCCCGGGCCCGGGTACCGGCGCTGTACTCGGTGGCGCTGATGGACGAGGTGTGCCCGCCGTCGACGGTCTTCGCGTCGTACAACCACTGGGGCGGGCCGAAGGGCATCGAGGTCTACCGGTGGAACGGCCACGAGGGCGGCGGCAACGACCACCGCGTGACCGCGCTGGCCTGGCTGGAGGTGTAGCGGGCCGGGGGCGTACGGCACGCGGCCGTACGCCCCGTCAGGGCGGCCCCTGCGGGGCGCCGAGCAGCTC
>NZ_JACBXC010000914.1 GCF_013870535.1 Streptomyces phytophilus
ACCACCCGGCGGCGCCCCGCGCTGCTGCTGCAGCTCGCGCGCCACCTTCTCGTCCGGCCTGCCGATCAGCCAATCCCGACTGGGCACAACCAGACCCGCAGGAGTGAACGCGATCTTCCGCAGCTCCGCCTGACTGCCGGTGTCCTTGCGCCACAGCCCGCTCACGATGTCGATCGCCTCGGTGGGCGTCGATGCGAACTCAAGTCCGGCGTACACCGGTGCGCACGCGTCGAGTCCGAGGTCCTGCGCGGTCAGCCGGCGGCCGAGGCGCCGGGTGAACACCTCGGCGATCAGGGCCGGTGTCGTGCCGCGCGGCTGCTGGCCGCGTAGCCACCGGGTCACCGACGTTTTGTCGTACCGCAGGTCGAGGCCGTGTTCGAGCCCTAGCTGATCGACTCTGCGGGCGAGCCCCGCGTTGGAGAACCCGGCCTCGGAGATGAGGGCCGCGAGCTGGCGGTTGGGAGGTCGCTGTGAAGGTCGTTCCGTCGTCACCTGTGGGGTCTCCTGCCTGGCCTCCGGGAACGGCGCGAATGTAGCGGCGAAACAAGCCTCACTCGCCGCTTTCGTCCCAGCTTCATTCGATCGTGTGAGGACACCTGGGTGCAGGGCGGGAACGTATACCGCCGTACAGTGGCAGAGGGTCGGCTGGAATACCGCCAGCCGCATATGCCGGGCGGATGACGCACGCCGCCCGGCGCGAGAGCAGCGCGAACAGCGCGAGGAGGGCACCGTGGGCGAGCTGCGCTTCGTTCACCTGGGGTTCGGCGAGGACGCCGTGGAGTACCTGGAGGCTTGGCAGGAGCAACGGCGCGTGCACGCCGCCCGCTTCGCCGAGGAGATCCCCGACACCTGTCTGCTGCTGGAGCATCCGCCGGTCTACACCGCGGGCCGCCGCACGGCCGAGGACGAGCGCCCGCTCGACGGCACCCCCGTGGTGGACGTGGACCGCGGCGGGAAGATCACCTGGCACGGCCCGGGCCAGCTCGTCGGCTACCCGATCCTGAAGCTGCCGCGCCCCGTGGACGTCGTCGCCCACGTGCGCCGGCTGGAGGAGGCCCTGATCCGCGCCTGCGCCGACTTCGGCCTGGCGACCACCCGGATCGAGGGCCGCAGCGGCGTCTGGGTGCTGGGCGACCCCGTGGAGCAGCGCGCCGAGCTGGGCGGGCTGGCGCTGGACTTCGACCCGCGGCTGTCGGACGAGGAGTACGACCCGCGCCTCGCCGGTCCGGAGTACGCGCCGTCCAACGCCGGCCAGCGCCGCGAGGACCGCAAGCTGGCCGCGATCGGCATCCGCGTCGCCAAGGGCGTGACCATGCACGGCTTCTCGCTGAACTGCAATCCGGACAACACCTGGTTCGACCGGATCGTGCCGTGCGGCATCCGCGACGCGGGTGTGGCCTCGCTCTCCGGCGAGCTGGGAAGAGACGTACCCGTGTCGGAGGTTCTCCCTGTCGTGGAGAAGCATCTGCGCGAGATCCTGGAGACGGCCGAGCCGCTCCCCCGCGCGGTCTGACTCCCTAATTCAGAGGCGTACGCTGGAGAACGCCGAGGAATCGAAAGCTAGGAGCCCGGACGTGTCCGCTGTCGCACCCGACGGTCGCAAGCTGCTCCGCCTGGAAGTCCGCAACAGCCAGACCCCCATCGAGCGCAAGCCCGAGTGGATCAAGACCCGCGCGAAGATGGGGCCCGAATACAACGCGCTGCGGAAGCTCGTCAAGGACGAGGGTCTGCACACGGTCTGCCAGGAAGCCGGCTGTCCCAACATCTTCGAGTGCTGGGAGGACCGCGAGGCGACCTTCCTCATCGGCGGCGAGCAGTGCACCCGGCGGTGCGACTTCTGCCAGATCGACACCGGCCGGCCGGCCGAGCTGGACCGCGACGAGCCGCGCCGTGTCGCCGAGTCCGTCCAGCGCATGGAGCTGCGGTACGCCACGATCACCGGCGTCGCCCGCGACGACCTGGAGGACGGCGGCGCCTGGCTGTACGCGGAGACGGTGCGCCAGATCCACGCCGTCACCCCGGGGACCGGCGTGGAGCTGCTGATTCCCGACTTCAACGCCGAGCCGGAGCAGCTCGCGGAGGTCTTCTCCGCCCGCCCCGAGGTGCTCGCGCACAACGTCGAGACCGTCCCGCGGATCTTCAAGCGCATCCGCCCCGGCTTCCGCTACGAGCGGTCGCTGGAGGTCCTGACGCGGGCGCGGGAGGCCGGCCTGGTGACGAAGTCGAACCTCATCCTGGGCCTCGGCGAGGAGCGCGAGGAGGTCAGCCAGGCGCTGCGGGACCTGCACGAGGCGGGCTGCGAGCTGATCACCATCACGCAGTACCTGCGGCCGTCGCCGCGGCACCACCCGGTGGAGCGGTGGGTGAAGCCGCACGAGTTCGTGGAGCTGCAGCAGGAGGCCGAGGAGATCGGCTACGCGGGCGTCATGTCCGGGCCGCTGGTGCGGTCCTCGTACCGGGCGGGCCGGCTGTACAAGCA
>NZ_JACBXC010000915.1 GCF_013870535.1 Streptomyces phytophilus
GCTTCACCCGCGTCCGCGGTGGCCGAGGCCGGCGGCACCGCCTCGTCCGTGCCGGAGGCGGCAAGGGTGTTGCCGGACTCCGTCCGCTCGGCGGCTGCCCGCCGCCTGTCGCGCTCCGTCACGTGTCGGTACCGTCCATCCGGCCGTTTCCACCCAAGTCTCCACAGGGCGGGTTGAGTTGTGGGCACTGCGGTGCTGTGGACGTCGATCCTACGTTTGACCTACCGGGGCGCAGCAAGAGGCTCATGAAGACAAGCGCGCCGGTGTGCGGTCCCAATCCGCCGGAAGAAGCGGAACTGTCCACTTCGGGTCGGGGCGCCAGCGCTCCCAACCTGCGGAGAACGGCGGCCCCCACGCCCCGATGGCGTCGACCGCCCGGCGGCCGGCGTCCCGGACGGCCGCGGCCCGGGCGGCGGACACCAGTCCCGCCCGCTGCGCGGCGGCGAACTCGTCCTCGTCCCGCCACTCCCACGAGCGGTCCGGGTGGACGACGAGATCCAGGTAGTGGTCCTCGGAGTCGACGCCCCCGGCCCAGCGCACCCGGGGCGCTTCGAGGTTGACGTAGAAGGACCTGAAGGTCCAGTCGGCCTCCCAGAACAGCCAGACCGACCACGGCTCGCCGGGCCGGGCCAGCTTGAGCACGCCGGCGCCGAACCAGCGGGTGCGCAGCGGGCGGTGGGGTTTGGTGTAGCGGGTGGCCAGCGGTTCGCGGTGCAGCTCGGTGCCGTCGGCGAGCACGGGCCGTACGCACTCGGTGTCGGGCGCCACCCAGACGGCGAGCGTCTCGGCATCGTCGCGGACGACGGTGACCGGGCGGCAGACGGCCACGGTACGGCCCGGCCGGCCGGCGGCGCCGGGCGTGCCGGGCGCCGGGTGGGCGCGGTAGCGCCAGAGGATGTGGTCCCCCGGCGTCCACCGGCCGCCTGAGACGTTCTGGTCGCTGTCAAGCGTCGCGTCTGGCCCGTGCATCCGACGATGGTATCCAGCAGTGCCCTACGGCCGGGTCATCCTCAGGACGTCCAGCGCAACGTCCAACTGCTCCTCCGTGAGCAGCCCGCGTTCGACGTACCCGCCTTCGAGGACCACCTCTCTGATCGTCTTGCGCTCGGCCAGCGACTTCTTCGCCACCTTCGCCGCCTCCTCGTAGCCGATGTACCGGTTGAGCGGCGTGACGACGGACGGGGACGACTCCGCGTACTCCCGGGCGCGCCCGGCGTGCGCCGTGATGCCGTCGACCGTGCGATCGGCGAGCAGGCGTGCGGCGTTGGCCAGCAGCCGGATCGACTCCAGCACGTTGCGGGCGAGGACGGGCAGCATCACGTTCAACTCGAAGTTGCCCGAGGCGCCGGCGGTGGTGACCGTCACGTCGTTCCCGATCACCTGGGCGCACACCATCAGGACCGCCTCGGGGACCACCGGGTTCACCTTGCCCGGCATGATCGACGAGCCTGGCTGGAGGTCGGGCAGGGCGATCTCGGCGAGCCCGGTACGCGGTCCGGAGCCCATCCAGCGCAGGTCGTTGCAGATCTTGGTGAGCCCGACCGCGATCGTGCGCAGCTGCCCCGAGGTCTCCACGAGGCCGTCGCGGGCGCCCTGCGCCTCGAAGTGGTCGCGGGCCTCGGTCAGCGGCAGCCCGGTCGCCCGCGCCACCTCGGCGATGACGGCGGCGGCGAAGCCGGGCGGGGTGTTGATGCCCGTACCGACCGCGGTGCCGCCGAGGGGCAGCTCGGCCAGCCGCGGCAGCGAGGCGTGCAGCCGCTCGACGCCGGTGCCGACCTGGGCCGCGTACCCCGCGAACTCCTGGCCGAGGGTGACGGGCGTGGCGTCCATCAGGTGCGTACGCCCCGACTTCACCACCTGCGCGAACTCCTCCGCCTTGGCGGCGAGCGCGGCCCGCAGATGTGTGAGCGCCGGGATCAGGTCCTGCACGACCGCGCCGGTGGCGGCGATGTGGATGGAGGAGGGGAACGTGTCGTTCGACGACTGGCTGGCGTTGACGTGGTCGTTGGGGTGGACCACCGGCCCGTCGGCACCCAGCTTCTCCTGGGCGAGGGTGGCCAGCACCTCGTTCATGTTCATGTTCGACGACGTGCCGGAGCCGGTCTGGAAGACGTCGACCGGGAACTCGCCGTCCCAGCGGCCCGCCGCGACCTCCTCCGCCGCCGCCCGCACGGCCGCCGCGATGCCCGCGTCCAGCACGCCCAGCTCGGCGTTGACCTTCGCCGCGGCGGCCTTGACCCGGGCCAGCGCGGCGATGTGCGCGGACTCCAGCCGCAGCCCGGAGACCGGGAAGTTCTCCACGGCGCGCTGCGTCTGGGCGCGCCACTTGGCGCCTGCGGGGACCCGGACCTCGCCCATCGAGTCGTGCTCGATGCGGAAGCCGTCGGATGCGGGGCGTTCTGCGGGGGACCGGTCGGGGGGCTGGCTCATGCTGCCGAGGATACGACCGCCCGCCGACACCGCCCGTGCGCCG
>NZ_JACBXC010000916.1 GCF_013870535.1 Streptomyces phytophilus
CGGCGCGATCGCCGTCACCGGCGACACGGTCGACCTGCTCGACCTGCACGCCGCCCGCGCCTGGGCGGAGCGCATCGAGAAGGACTACGGCCGCGTCGACGGCCTGATCCACCTCGTCGGCGGCTGGCGCGGCTCGCGCTCCTTCGCCACCACCGACCTGGCCGACTGGACGGTGCTGCACGACCTGCTCCTGCGTACCGTGCAGCACACCTCCCTCGCCTTCGACGAGCCGCTGCGCCGCAGCGACCGCGGCCGCTACGTCCTGGTCAGCGCCGCCGGCGCCAGCCAGCCCACCGCGGGCAACGCCGCGTACGCCGCCGCCAAGGCCGGTGCCGAGGCGTGGACGCTGGCCATGGCCGACGGCTTCCGCAAGGCCGGCGAGGCCGAAGGGCTGGACCGGCCCGCCGCGGCGGCCGTGATCCTGGTGGTCAAGGCACTGGTGAACGACGCGATGCGCGAGGCCAAGCCGAACGCGAAGTTCGCGGGCTTCA
The DNA here is from genome assembly GCF_013870535.1 of Streptomyces phytophilus. Classification (GTDB taxonomy): domain Bacteria; phylum Actinomycetota; class Actinomycetes; order Streptomycetales; family Streptomycetaceae; genus Streptomyces; species Streptomyces phytophilus. The sequence continues at coordinate 492 of NZ_JACBXC010000916.1, forward strand.
CCGACGTGGCCGACCTTGCCGACAACATCGCGGAGGTCTGGGACCGGCCCGCGCAAGAACTGAACGGGACCCGCCTGTGGCTCACCGCCCAGCCATGACCACGACCGCACCGGCCGGGGGAGACCCCGCAGGACAGCCGCGGCGCACGGACGCCAAGCGCCGCCACGACCCGGCGGTGCGCGGCTTCGCCAGCGACAACTACGCCGGCGCGCACCCGGAGATCCTCGCCGCGCTCGCCCTCGCCAACGGCGGCCACCAGGTCAGCTACGGCGAGGACGACTACACCGCGCACCTCCAGCACGTCTTCCGCGGCCACTTCGGCATGGACGCCGAGGTCTACCCGGTCTTCAACGGGACCGGCGCCAACGTCGTCGCGCTCCAGGCCCTCACCGACCGCTGGGGCGCGGTGATCTGCGCGGACACCGCGCACATCCACGTCGACGAGTGCGGTGCCCCCGAACGCGTCGGCGGGCTGAAGCTGCTGACCGTACCGACGCCGGACGGCAAGCTCACCCCCGAGCTGATCGACCGCGAGGCGCGCGGCTGGGACGACGAGCACCGCGCCATGCCGCAGGTCGTCTCGATCACCCAGGCCACCGAGTACGGCACGGTCTACACCCCGGACGAGATCCGCGCGATCTGCGACCACGCGCACCGCCGCGGCATGCGCGTCCACCTCGACGGCGCCCGGATAGCCAACGCGGCGGCGACGCTGGACGTGCCGATGCGCGCGTTCACCAACGTCGCCGGCGTCGACATCCTCTCCTTCGGCGGCACGAAGAACGGCATGCTCCTCGGCGAAGCCGTCGTCGTCCTCGACCCCGGCGCCGTACGCGCGATGAAGCACCTGCGCAAGCTGTCGATGCAGCTCGCCTCCAAGATGCGCTTCGTCTCGGCCCAGTTCGAGGCGCTGCTCGCCAAGGACCTGTGGCTGCGCAACGCCCGCCACGCCAACGCGATGGCCCGCCGCCTCGCCGACGGCGTACGCGACGTGGACGGCGTCGAGGTGCTGCACCCCGTGCAGGCCAACGGCGTCTTCGCCCGGCTGCCGCACGATGTGTCCCTGGCGCTGCAGAAGGACTTCCGCTTCTACTTCTGGGACGAGGCGGACGGAGTGGTGCGCTGGATGTGCTCCTTCGACACCACGGAGGAGGACGTCGACACCTTCATCTCCGCGGTCGCGGAGGAAATGCGGAGGACGTAACCGCCGCATGCCTATACGCTCCTCCGCATGGAACTCCAGCAGGAGCGGCCCGACCTGTCCGCGTACCTCGCCGCCGACGCGGTCGTCGACCACGAGCACCCGCTCGTGGCCGGGACCGCGTACCGGCTGCGCGAGGTCGCGGTGGAGCCGGAGGCGTACGCCAAGGGGGCCTACGAGTTCGTGCGGGACACAATCCCGCACTCCAACGACGCCGGGGACCTGCGCGTCACCTGCCGCGCCTCGGACGTGCTGAAGGCCCGCACCGGCATCTGCTACGCCAAGGCGCACGCCCTCGTCGCCCTGCTGCGCGCCCAAGGCATCCCGGCCGGCTTCTGCTACCAGCACCTCGGCGTGCTGCACGGCCTGGTCGCGCTGCGGCTGCCGGGGCGCGACTGGATCCGAGTGGACCCCCGCGGCAACAAGCCGGGCGTCGACGCGCAGTTCCGCCTCGACGGCGAACAACTGGCCTTCGTCCCCGACCCGTCCGCCGGCGAGCACGACGACCCGCTGGTCCGCGCGGAGCCCCACCCGGCTACCCTCGAAGCGCTCCGCGCGGCCAGCGACCGCCGCCACCTGGACCGCATCCTCCCCACCACCCTGTGACCCCCGGCCCCCCGACCCCCAAAGAAACCCGGCGCCCCCCAAACCCCCAAACCCCGCACACCCCCACACAACCCCACACACCCGCCCAAGGGTAGGCCGCCCCACTGACAGCGACGGCCGCCGCGCCGCCCCTCCGGCACCGGACCGCCGCCCCGCCCCCGCCCCCACCCGCAC
>NZ_JACBXC010000917.1 GCF_013870535.1 Streptomyces phytophilus
GCCGCGCAGGCTGCCGAGGATGCCCGCCCACAGCTCGTCGGCCTGCTCCTCCTCGTCCGCGCGGGCCCGTTCGTGCCGGGCGGCGCGGTCGTCGAGGTGGAGCGCGGGCACCGTCAGCGGGTGGAAGGCGCGCAGCACCACGTCGCAGGCGAGCGGGTCGAGGCGGGCGCGGGCGACGCCGAGGAAGCCGGACAGGGCCAGCTCCTCGGCCGGGTCGACGCCGTCGAGGTGCGCGGTGACGGTGTCCGGGTCCAGCTCGGCGACCGCCGTCCCGGGGCGTACCCGGGGCAGCAGCTCCACCAGCTCCGCGTCGTAGGTGTAGCCGCCGTTGACGACGCCGATGCCCTGCGCGGAGGCGATCGGCGCGACCTGCCGGAACTCCTCCACGCTGCGGGTGAAGTGCACCACCGGGTGGCGCTGCGCGAACTCCGCCAGCGACACCTGCCCGTCGGTGGTCTCGAACGGCAGCCACGGCAGCATCGTGCGCAGCATCTCCTCGTCGTGCCGGGCCAGCGACTTCACGCCCAGGTGGTGCACGGAGAGGAACTGCGCGAGCCGGTCCGGGTCGCCGGCGGCCAGGGACGTCAGCCAGTCGCGCACGGCGCCGCCGAGCGCCTCCCGTACGGCGAGCAGCGTCTCGTCCTCGTACAGCGCCTCCCGCGAGGCCGTCGGGCGCAGGCTGTCGGTGTCCACGACGCAGCGGACGAAGAACGCCCAGTCGGGCAGCAGCCCGTCGGCGCGCGTGGTGAGCAGCATGCCCTTCAGATGCACGCGGTGCCCGGCGCGCTGGGCGGGGCTGACGGCGGACGGCAGCACGTACGCGACCCCGCGCACGCCCGCGAGCGGCACGTCCAGCTCGACGGCGTCGAGAGGGGTGAAGCCGAAGACGTCCCGGCAGTGCCCCGCGAGCGCCACCCGGCGGGCGGCCGGGCTCGGGTACGGGCGGTCCCAGACGGCGGGCAGCTCGGTGACCGGCGCCTCGCCGACGCGCACGTCGTACGGCAGGAGCGAGCCGAACTCGCGGGCGAGGGCGGTGACGCGGGCGGGCTCGAACCACTCGGCGCAGCCGGGCCGCGGCGTCAGGTGCACGGTGGTGCCGGGCTCGGGGCGGGCGGCCGGGGGGAGGGTCCGTACCGTGTACGAACCGTCGTCGGCCGCCGTCCACTCCACCGGCGGCGCCCCCGGCTCCCGGGCCGACCTGCTGACCACCCGGATCCGCTCGGCGACCAGGAAGCAGGCCAGCAGGCCGATGCCGAACTGGCCCAGGAACTCCGCCCGCGCCTCCTGCAGGCCGCCGGCGCGCTTGGAGCTGCGGCCGATGGTGGCCAGCAGCTCGTGCACCTCCGCCTCGGTGAGCCCCACGCCGCTGTCCTCGACACGCAGCCCGCCCGCGGGCTCCGCATCCGGCGCCGCGTACAGCCGGATCCGGTCCGGCGCGACGGGGTCGGCCGCGCGGCGGGCGGTGACCGCGTCGACAGCGTTCTGCAGCAGCTCGCGCAGGTAGACCCGGGGACTGGAGTACAGGTGATGGGAGAGCAGGTCCACCAGGCCGCGCAGGTCGACCTGGAAGGTGTGGGACGCGGTGGGCGCAGCGTTCTCAGGAGTCATCGCGAGAGCGCCGGCGGGGGGTGGGCGTGGCGGCGCGGGTCGGGCGATCCCGGCAGTCGGTGATCGCGAAGGGGAGTTCGGGGCGGACCATCGTAGGACCGGGAGGGCTCGGGTTACCAGGGGTTTCCACGCTCTGTCGGTCCGATGGTGTGCAATGGACGCGTGTCCGTGCTGGAAGAGCCCCTGAAGACGACCGTCGGCGACCGGACCGCCAAGGCCATGGCGGAGCACCTGGATCTGCACACGGTCGGCGACCTGCTGCACCACTACCCCCGGCGGTACGCCGAGCGCGGCGAGCTGACGCGGCTGGCCGACCTGGAGACCGACGAGCACGTCACGGTCGTCGCGCAGGTGGAGAAGGCCGCCATGCTCGGTACGGGCCGCGGGCGCCGGCTCCAGGTGGTCATCACCGACGGCAGCGGCCGGCTCACCCTCGTGTTCTTCGGGCGCGGCGCGTACCACCCGCAGAAGGAGCTGCTGCCCGGCCGGCGCGCCCTTTTCGCCGGCAAGGTCACCGTCTTCAACGGCAAGCGCCAGCTCGCCCACCCCGACTACAAGCCGCTGGCCGGCCAGGACGGCGCGGGCGCCGACGCCGCGGCGGACGAGTGGGCAGGCAAGCTCCTCCCGCTGTACCCGGCGTGCCGGCAGCTCGCGTCCTGGCAGCTCCAGCAGGCCGTCGACACGGTGCTGGACGGGCTGGAGGCCACCGGCTGGGAGGGCGTCGCCGACCCGCTGCCCGCGGCGCTGCGGGCCGAGCGCGGCCTCGTACCGCTGTCCGAGGCGCTGCTGAAGGTGCACCGGCCGAGGACCAGGGCCGACCTGTGGGCCGCGCGGGAGCGGCTGAAGTGGGACGAGGCGTTCGT
>NZ_JACBXC010000918.1 GCF_013870535.1 Streptomyces phytophilus
CAAGCGGTTCATCGACTACCCCCGCTCCAACCACACCGGCCTGCGCCGCTGGCTCCCCTCCTGGAAGCAGGTCATGGGGATGTGCGTGGCCGGCATCGGGCTGCTCGTCGGCCTGTTCTTCCTCGGCTACATGCTGGTGAGCGTGCCCGACGTCGCCGCGGCCGCCCGGGCCCAGAACAACGTCTACTACTGGTCCGACGGCACCCAGATGGCGACGTACGGCGGTGAGCGGAACCGCCAGATCGTCGATCTGGAAGACATCCCGATGGAGATGCAGAACGCGGTCATCGCCGCGGAGAACGCCACCTTCTACTCCGACCCCGGGATCGACCCCAAGGGCATCGTCCGCGCCATGTTCAACATGGCCGCCGGCGGCTCCACCCAGAGCGGTTCCACCATCACCCAGCAGTACGTGAAGAACGCCCGGCTCGACGACCAGTCGCAGACCATCTCCCGCAAGGTGCAGGAGCTGTTCATCTCCATCAAGGTGGGCGCGAAGGTCGACAAGAACGAGATCCTCGCCGGCTACCTCAACACCGCGTACTACGGCCGCGGCGCCTACGGCATCCAGGCCGCCGCCCAGGCGTACTTCCGCGTCGACGCCGAGAACCTCAAGCCCGACCAGTCCGCCTTCCTCGCCGCGGTCCTCAAGGGCCCCGACCTCTACGACCCCCAGGGCGGCTCCGTCCCGGGCGCCTCGCCGGAGGACAACCGCGCCCGCGCCGTGGAGCGCTGGGAGTGGATCCTCGACCGGCAGACCGAGGTCGACATGGAGAACGGCGAGAAGATGATGTCGCCCGCCGTGCGGGCCAAGTACGAGAAGTTCCCCAAGATCGAGAAGTACAACCCCAGCGCGGGTCTGACGGGGCAGAAGGGCTATCTCATCGAGACGGCCAACAGATACGTCCTGAAGACCTCCAACATCAGCAAGGAGGAGTTGGAGCGCGGCGGCTACCGGATCTACACGACCTTCGACAAGAAGAAGGTCGCGCAGATGCAGGAGGCGGTCGACGACGCCCGCAAGGAGTACCTCGACCCGAAGGAGCGGGACCAGGACAAGTACGTCCAGTTCGGCGGGGCCTCCGTCGATCCCACGTCGGGGGAGATCGTCGCCCTCTACGGCGGCGAGGGCTTCGACAAGGACCACTTCACCAACAACGCCGACACCCTCGGCGTACCCGTCGGCTCCACCTGGAAGCCGTTCGTCCTCGCCTCCGCCTTCGAGAACGGCACGTATCGCAGCGAGGGCCAGCCGATCTCGCCGGAGAGCAAGTACAACGGCAACAACAAGATCATAATCCGGGACCAGAACGGCGACCCGATGCCAGGACCGGGCGGCGATGACTTCCGGCAGGTCAACGAGGGCGACAACAGCTACGGATACGTCGACCTGAACATGGCCACCGGGCTGTCCATCAACACCCCGTACGTCCAGCTCGGCATCGACGTGGGACTGGACAACATCCGCGAGACGGCCGAGAGCGTCGGCATCCTTGAGGACTCGATGGACCCGAACAACAACGCCTCGTTCTCCATCGGCACCTCGACCCCCAGCGCCATCCGTATGGCCAGCGCGTACGGCACCTTCGCCGCCTCCGGCGAGCACATCGAGCCGTACTCCGTGACGAAGGTGGTCAAGGACGGCAAGGAGCTGGACGGGTACCAGGACCACCCCACCAAGCGGGGCATCGACGCGGACGTCGCCGACACCGTCACGAAGGTGATGAAGGAGAACGTCATCGAGGGCGAGTTCGGCGAGTACGGCTCCGGCACCGGCGCCGCGGCGCTGGACCTCGACCGGCCCGCGGCGGGCAAGACCGGCACCACCGACAAGAACAAGTCCGCCTGGTGGGTCGGCTACACCCCGCAGCTGTCCACGGCCGTCACCCTCTTCCGGACCGATCCGCGCAGCGACAAGCAGGAACTGCTGTCCATGAACGGAACCGGCGGCTTCGACTCCATCCACGGTGGTGCGATCCCGACGGAGATCTGGACCAACTACATGAAGGCCGCCCTGCAGGGCGAGAAGGTCATGCAGTTCCCGGAGCCCGGCCCGCTGGGCGAGATCGTCGACGGCGGCGGCGTACCGTCGCCCACCCAGTCGTCGATCGACCCCGAGCCGACCGAGACCGAGCCCACCGAGGAGCCGGACGACCCGACCAGCAGCCCGCCGCCCTCGACGTCGCCCCCGCCCAGCCAGACCTGCGAGCCGTGGGACCTGGAGTGCCAGACCGGCGGCGCGACGAACGGCGGCGACCCCGGCGGTGAGACGACCGGGGAGACGACGACCGGGGAGACCACCACCGGGGAGACGACCACCGGAGAGACGACCGGGGAGACGACCACCGGCGGCCAGCCCAACGGCGGCAACGGCAACGGCGGCGACGACGGCGGAGGACTGATCCCATGACGGCCGCCCCCGCGCCCCCGCCTCACGGCTGACACGCCCTGAGCGGATCCGGCGCA
>NZ_JACBXC010000919.1 GCF_013870535.1 Streptomyces phytophilus
TCGCGGCAGCGGCGAGCAGCGGCACCATCGCGAGCAGCCGCAGCACGTTGACGATCCACAGCAGCCGGCGGCGGTCGACGCGGTCGACGAGCACGCCCGCGTGCAGGGCGACGAGGAGCCAGGGCAGCGAGATGGCCAGCGCGACCCCGGTGACCTGGGCAGGGGAGCCGCCGGCGCGGACGGCGAGCAGCGGCAGGGCCATCTTCACGACGCCGTCGGCGAGGTTCGTCACGGCGGTGAACGCGACGAGTACGGCGGTGTTGCGGCGCCCGGCGTCCCGCCCGGCCCGTAGCCGATCGCTCTCCAGCACCCCGGCTGCACCCATCACGCGCCCCCTCTAACCACCAAAGCCGTTTACCGGTGAGAGAAAGTTACCACCAAACGCGATAGCCGGTAAAGTGGTCCGCATGCGTGCACCACCCCGGGCCGCCGAGCTGGTGGCCGACTTCGCCAACACCCTCGACATCCACGCCGGTACGGACACCCTGAGCACCCCGGAAGCCCTGGCCGAGTGGCTGCGTACGCACGACCTGCCGACGGCCGGCACCCCGGACGCCGCCCTCCACGAGGCGGCGGTCGCCCTGCGGGCCGGCATCCGCGCACACCTGGGCACGCACGTGGGCGACCCCCCGGACCCCGCGGCGACGGCAGCCGCCGACGATGCCCTGACCCGCTTCCCCGTACACATCACGGCGCACGGCACCCCCGTCCCCGCCCCCGGCCTCACGGGCACCGACAGTGGGATCACGGAGCTGGCCCTCGCCTGGAGCACGCTGACGACCACCGGGGACGCGGCCCGCCTGAAGCGCTGCGCGGAGCACACCTGCCACGAGGTGTTCTGGGACACCTCGAAGAACCGCAGCAAGCGCTGGTGCTCGATGCAGGGCTGCGGCAACCGCGCCAAGGCCCGCACCTACGCCGCCCGCCGAGCCGCCGAACCCGGCTGACCGAAGGCCCCGGCCCCCTCCCGCCGCGCACCCGGGAGCGTGACGTTTCCCGGCCGGGGTGCGCTGTCCCTGGTGGGGCGGGGACGGCCGACCCGTGAGCCCAAGCACGTCCTCTTCCGTACCGAGAGGCTGGAGTGGATCGCCACGACGGCACCGGCCGCGAGGTACTCGACACCACCGGCGGCCACGACGCCTCGTTCTCCCCCGACGGCAGCCGCATCGCCTTCGTCGGCCGGCGCGCCCGTCAGCGTCCTCAACGACCGGCTCATGCACCTCAGGGACTGGCTCCCGGAGTAAGCCCGCCCGCAAAGCCCGCCCCACGCAGTCAGGCCCGGTACTCCGCGACGGAGTACCGGGCCTGAACCGCATATCACCAAGGGTGAGTGACGGGACTTGAACCCGCCTTGGAATCGTATTGTGACCTGCGGCGATGTCGAAAATCGGGACAAACCATTCCCGTTCGATCCCGGAAAATCCCACCTCGCCCCGCCCCAACTCCCCGATTCCCGCCCGCAGTTCCCACGGGAACACCCACCCCCTGCGGAAGTCCAGCCCCCAGCAGCGGTGAGTGCAAACCGACCTTCCCCATGCCCGCGGCGGATGTGCCGCGCGCCGAGCCCCCGAACCACTACGCTGCGCGCATGAACGACCCTCGCCCGTACATCGACCCCGATGACGACGAGTCCGAGGTATGCGGCATCTGCCCCTCGAAGCGCTTCCCCCGCGGCGGGTTCGTGATCTACGACCGGCCCAACAGGGAGGCTCCCTTCGACGGAGCCGACGGGTACCGCTACACCGCAGACGGAACCCCGGCATGCGTCCACCCCCACAAGATCGGCCTAGAGCCCGACCGCGCCGCCCCGGCACGCGAAACGGGGCCCCCCGCCGAAGCGGAGAGCCCCGTCTCGCCGTCGGCTACGCCGCAGCGCCGAAGTCGATGGCGATTTTCTTTCCGCGCTCGGTGACGCCGATCCCCGCGTACACCTTGTCGAGCACCTGGCGCCGGCGCTCCGTCTCAGCGACGCCGATCCAGAACCGCTCGTTCATCGGCCCGAAGGCAAGCCGATACGCCTGCGCCGTGTAGTCGTCGTGGTCCCAGGTGCCGCCGGCCTCACCCTCCTCCATGTCCGTCATGTGCACGAACTTGATGCCGGTCCGCTCCTGCATGCGGGACAGCAGGCTGAACTGAGCGCAGAGTGCGTACGACATCGTGTCGACCGGCACGCTCACCGGCAGTTCGGAGGTCCGCTCGTCGCCGGTCGCCTCGTACACCGCGCTCTTGAGCGCCATGGCGCGGGTGGTCTCGACGAACAGGGCAGGAGCGTCGGCGATCGCGTCGTAGTCGTCCACGATCGGGTACCCGTAGTGGTCGCTCCAGTCCTTCGAGTACATCGCGCAGCCGGTACGCAGCCGGTCGAACTCGGGGTCGGCCTTCCAGACGTTCAGGATCTCGTGGGCCCGTACGGCGACCTTCTCAGGCGCCGGCCGTGCTGCGGTGGTCTGAGACACGGTCTCTCC
>NZ_JACBXC010000092.1 GCF_013870535.1 Streptomyces phytophilus
AGCGGGCCGGCGTGCGGCCGTGCGGCCACGGACGCACTGGCCGAACTGGTCGAATCCAGCGTCGACCTCTACGGCCGCGAACTGGCCACCGCGGTCGGCCTGCCCAGCCCGGGCCCCCTCACCCGCCTCACGGGCGAAGCCGTCACCCGGGTCCTCCGCAAGGGCACCTGACCACGGACCGCGTGGATCCCGTAACCCTCCGTCCCCTGCCCCGAACGCGCCGGCCGACGGTGGTGCGCTCTGTCAAACGGATGCACCATTGACGTGTGGGACCACCGCAAGCCGACAGGCCGCAAGAGCCCGGCGGGGAGACAGAAGGCTATCGGTTCGACATCACCGATGCCGCGGTCGTGGTGGACCCTCAGGGCCTGGTCCAGCACTGGAGCGACGGCGCGGAGGCGCTCTTCGGCTACGCTGCGCCGGACGCCGTCGCACAGCCCGTCACGGAGTTCCTGGAGATCCCCTGGGACGAGCGCTGGGAGACCGCCGAACGGAACCAGGCCGGAAGAGGGTGGACGGGCACCTTCACGGCGCACCGCCCCGACGGCAGCCGCCTCCAGGTCAGGGCGCAGATCTGCCCGCTGGGGCCCGATCCGCGGGCGAGCTGGCTCATCGTGGCCGCGGACCTCGCCACCGCGCAGGCGCGGGAGCGCGAGCACGCGATCCTGCGCGGACTGTTCACCCAGTCCCCGTTCGGGCTGGCCGTGGTGGACCCGCAACTGAGGCTCGCCATGATCAACCCCGCCCTGGAACGCATGGAGGGCGTCCCCGCACGGCTGCAACTGGGCCGCGCACTGGCCGACACCGTTCCCGAAGAGGCCGGTCGCGTCACGGAAGCCCGCGCCCGGGAGGTACTGGAGACGGGTGAGCCGCAGGTCGCCGTCTCCCACGCCGAACCCCCGGCCGCCTCCTCTTCCCATCTGCCGCACGTCCGCTCCCGCTCGTCCTTCAGGCTCCAGGACCTCACCGGCCACACCCTGGGGATGGGCCAGGCGGTACTCGACGTCACCAGCTACTACCAGGTACGACGGCACCTCACCCTGATCAGCGAGGCCGGCATCCGCATCGGCAGCACGCTGGACCTCGAACGTACCGCCCAGGAACTCGCCGAGGTCCTGGTGCCGCAGGTCGCCGACTTCGTCGCCGTCGACCTCTCCGCCGCCGTCATCCACGGCCACGAGCCCGACCCGGTGCTGACCGCCGGCTCCGCCGAACTCGTCCGAAGCGCCCAGCAGTCCATCCGCGCGGACCTTCCGGAATCCGTGGCGCCGCTGGGGGCACCGGTCACCTACTCAGAGACGTCGCCCCAGCACTGCTGCGTCGCCACGGGCCGTCCCGTGCTGGACCCCACCGTGGATCTGTCGACGCCCTGGCTGTCCCAGGATGCGGCGCGCTCGGACAAGCTGAGGGAAGTCGGCATCCACTCCCACCTGGTGGTGCCCCTGCGCGCCCGCGGCGTCACCATGGGGGTGGCCACCCTGGTGCGCTGGAAGAACCCCGAAGCCTTCGACGCCGACGACCTGCTCCTCGTCGAAGAACTCGCCGCCCACGCGGCCGTCTGCATCGACAACGCCCGGCGCTTCGGCCGCGAACACCGCGCCGCCCTGTCCCTCCAGCGCCACCTCCTCCCCAAGGACCTGCCCGCCCCCACCGGCGTCGAAGTCGCCTACCGCTACCTGCCGGCCGACACCCACGCGGGCGTCGGCGGGGACTGGTTCGACGTGCTGCCCCTCTCCGGTGCACGCATCGGCCTGGTCGTCGGCGACGTCGTCGGCCACGGAATGACCGCGGCAGCCACCATGGGCCGCCTGCGCACCGCCGTCCAGACGCTCGCCGCACTCGACATGCCGCCCGACGAACTGGTCTCCCACCTCGACGACCTGGTCGCCCACCTCGACGACGCGGAGACCGGCGACCGCCACATCCCCGGCGTGATCGGTGCCACCTGCCTGTACTGCGTGTACGACCCCATCTCCCGCACCGCGGACATCACCCGCGCGGGACACCCTCCGCCTGCCATCGCCCACCCCGACAAGGCCGTCGAATTCCTCGACATCCCGGCGGGGCCCCCACTCGGACTGGGCGGCCTGCCCTTCGAGTGCACGCACCTCAAGATCCCGGACGACAGCGTCCTCGCCTTCTACACGGACGGCCTCATCACCGCCTCCTCCGACCGCGACATCGACCTCGGCTTCACCCGCCTGGCCTTCGCGCTGGCGTACCCCGACCGCCCGCTGGAAGAGATCTGCGAGGTCATGGAGCGCCTGCTGCTCCCGGACCGCCCCCGTGACGACGTCGCCTTCCTCGTCGCACGCCCACGCTCCATCGCCGAAGAGAACGTCGCGACCTGGCACCTGCCCTGCGAACTCACCGCGGTCGGCCAAGCCCGGTCCTTCACCACCGACCAACTGAGGGCCTGGCATCTGGAAGACCTCGCCTTCACCGCAGAACTCATCGTCAGCGAGTTGGTGACCAACGCCATCCGCCACGCCTCCGGCCCCGTAGACCTGCGCCTCATCCGCGACGCGAACCTGATACTCGAAGTCTCCGACGGCAGCAACACCTCCCCCCATCTGCGCCAGGCCCAGGCCGACGACGAGGGCGGCCGCGGCCTCTTCCTGGTGGCCCAGTTCGCCCAGGGCTGGGGAACGCGCTACACGTCGGAAGGCAAGACCATCTGGGCCGAACAACTCCTCCCCCGCGGCGCCGCGAGCGCTTCGGGCTGACGACGACCCGCGGGTAAAGGCGGGGAGTCGGTGCTCGTCACTCCAGGTCGTCCCAGCCCCAGGGGTCGGCAGGGCTGCCATCCGGCTCACGCCCGAAGCGGAATCGCTCCCGGTGATCGTCGATCCGGAGGAACTCGTCGAACTTCCGCGCAGCCGGCAGACGTTCGCCGAGCGCGCTCAGCTGCGCCTCGGCCTCCCGCAGATGGCTCACCCGGTCGGAGCTTCCGCTCGTGGGCGGGCGCCCGGCCGGCCACCGGGCCTGTTCCCTCAGCCGGTGCAGCCCGTCCAGCAGGGCGTCCAGGGACCGGCCCGGCCTGTCGACGGTCGTGCGGATTCCGGGACCGCGGCCGAGGAGCACGCCCACCTGCTCTTCCGCTCCCGTATTCAGCAGGCTGCGGAGCAGCCCGGCCACTGCGTCAGGGTCGTCCAAGGAAACCCGGGCGGCGGGGTCCCGGGCTACCAGCCTGTCCACCTGATCCATTTCGCCGGTTTCGTACAGGGTGTCCAGCAGAGCGGCCACGCCGTTCGGGTCGTCGAGGGCGACGTGGCCGACGGGGTCCCGGCCGAGCAGCACATCGATCTGGTCGCCTGCTCCGACTTCCCGCAGCCAGGTCAGCAGTCCGCTCACGGCCCCCGGGTCGGAGAGGGGGACGCGGCCGGCCGGATCCCGGGCCAGCAGCACACCCATCTGGTCGTCTGCTCCAACCTGCCGCAGGGTGTAGAGCATGGCGCCCACATGGGACGGGTTGTCGAGCGAGACGTGGGTGGCGGGGTCCCGATCCAGCAGCGTGGCCATCGCCCCGCGGGTCCCGGCCATTGACAGCCAGGTCAGCAGGTGGCTCACCTCGCGCGTGTTGTCCAAGGGGATGTGTGAGGCGGCTCGTTCGGCCAGGACGAGAACCTGATCGTGCGCCTTCACCGCACTCAGCTGGCGCAGAGTGAGGGTCACGTCGAACGAGGTGTCGAGGGGGGTGTGGGCGCCGGGATCCCGGGCCACGAGTGCGGCCACCTGGTCGTCGGCAGGGATCTCGTTCAACAGCTCCAGCAGGTACGCCACCTTGCGCGGGTCGTCGAAGGAGACTCCGGCGACGACCCGATCGGCGACTTGGAGCGCCTTGCCCTGTGCGCCGACCGCTCCCAGCCAGCCGAGTTCCAGTGGGCCGATCGCCTGCAGCCAGCCGATGAGCTCGTTCACGTCGTGCACGCTGTCGAGGACGTATGCGGCGGCGCGCTCGGCCAGTACGGCCTGCTGTTCGCGCGCCCCGACGTACCGCAGCCAGTACAGCAGTCCGGACACGCCGTGCGGGTCGCTGACGTCGACGTGGGCGGCGGGGTTCCGGGCCAGTAGTACTTCCTTCTGGCCGTTCGCCCGCGCGGGATCACACAGCGACGCATGACACAGGCCGCTCAACATCCCTGCCACGGCGTGCGGGTTGTCGAGGGTGATGTGGACGGCGGGGTCGCGGCCCAGTAGCTCGGCCACACGATCACTCTCCAAGGCCGTCAGCGACCGCAGGAGAGCGGCCACCGCCGATGGATCGCTGCTGGGAGCGTGGGCGACGGCGTAGCTGCCGGGGCGGGAGTCGGTGGGCCGCAGGGCGTGCAGGGACTCGACGAGCGCGCTGGGCGCGAAGGCGTCGCCGTGGGCGGTGGCGCGTTTGTGCATGTGTGCGGCATCGCGGTACAGGCCGCGGGCCCGAGCGGCGTCCCCGAGGCCCCGTAGGTCTGCATGGTGGGCATGGGCTGACGTGGCGGTCCAGAAGTCGATCGGAGGGATCCGGTCGGCACGGTGGCGGCGGCCGTGCTGATCGAGGTAGTCGGCCAACCGGTACAACTGCCCCTGCCCGGTCCCGGTCCCGGTCCCGGTCCCGGTCCCGGTCCCGGCACCGGCGGTGGCACCGGTGGATGTACGAGGTCCGCCGCGCTGGTTGCGGGGCATGCCGGGGCGTACGGGGGTGAGGATGCCCGGGACGCCGTTGCAGGGCATCGTGACGTGGTCACGAGCGTGCTCCGCCCAGTCCGCGCCGGTCAGATCCCACTCCCGCTCGCTGAGGTAGCCGGGGGCAGCCTGTTCCAGCAGCGGCCACGGGATACGCGGCCCGCACCCCAGGCGGCGGGCGTCCATGGCGGCATGGACCAGGGCCCTGGTCGCGGGCGGCGCCTCCTTGTACCGGTCCAGCAGCACCGGCACCCCGGCCAGGTACTGCGTGATCTGACCGTCCTCGGCGTTCTCGGCGGCTTCTCCCAGCCGTACGTCCCGGCCGGCCTCGCCGGCCAGACTGTCCAGATCCGTGCCGGTGAACGCGTCCGGCACGGAGATCTTGTGTCCGACCAGCAACTCCCGCGCCTGGGCATGCCGGTCCCGCTCGGTACGGGCGGTCAGGGTGACCCAGTGGTCCGGCCACAGGGTGGCCAGTACCAGCACCGGGCCCCTTCCCGGATCACGCAGCAGATTCCGCAGCCGCGCGGCGACCTGCTCACCCACCGGGTCCGGCGCCAGATAGAACTGCGCTTCGTTCAGCCACACCACGGTGTACGGGGCGAGGTCGGGAAGCTCGTCCAACGCGGCCTGGGGACGGGTGGGGTCGATGGGATGCCACAGCCGCCACGGCTCCTTACGCCGGCGCAAGGGGGCGAGGGCCTCCCAGCACGCGCGGGTCTTGCCGGTCGAGGAGCCGCCAACCAGCACTGCGATCCGACTGACACCCTCAGCCGCGCGCGCCACCACCTCGCCCAACAACCGGTCGTGCTCCCGCGAAACGTAGGCCGGAAGCGGCGGCAGCCCGGATCCGACCGCGGAGCCGATCGCGTGGTGCACCTCCAGGTGGAACGGGTCGGTCACCTTGCGCAGCGGCCAGCCCGGTCGCTCCCCGGCCCGACCGCGTCCGGCTTCAGGGGCGCTCTCGTAGTGAATGTGCACCCCGCCGTGGATGCTGCCGGCCTGTACCACCGGACCGTCGACCGAAGCGTGCCCGGAGATCTCATTGCGGATCTGCGCAGCATCATCCGACATACCCTCATCATCACCGAACCCGGCTGACCACGGCATCCACATTCACCGATTGCTTCCACGGAGGTCGCCCCACCCCCTCATGGGAGGTGGGACAGAATCGCTTCCGCGAAATTGATGGCCAGAGTCGCGGCGTCCGGACCTGGGGCGTCCTCGCCGAAGGGGACGACCATGAGGATGGGCGGGGGTTGCCACCGTCTGCCTTGTTCTCCCCAGGAGCGCCGCACGCGGCCGCCGCACCCGACACCAGGAGCAGAGCCACGGCCCAAACCATTGCCCGGCCCGGCCGGTTCCCGGTGGATACGTCATCGTCCGCTCGGGTCACGAGAAGCACGCTAATCCCCCGAGTTGGGACCCTCCCGGAGCAACGGTGTCGGCGGGCAGCGGCTTTCCCACGACTACGACCTCCTGGGGCGGATGACGGCCACAACCTCGGAGCAGGGCATCAGCCGCTACGAGCACGACGCACTGGGAAGGGTGACCCGCGCCATCACCCCGGGCGTCGATCTCGCCCGCACTCACGACCCGCTCGGCAACCTCCTCACCGAGACCACCAACGGCCGCACGCTCACTTTCACCTACGATGCCGCCGACCGACAGCTGACCCGCACCACACCCTCCGGGCATCACAGCGAGTGGACCTACACGCCCGACGGCCTCACAGCCACACTCACCACCGACGGGCGCACCCTCACCTTCGACCACGACCCCCTGGGACGCGAGACCGCGCGCAGGGTCGGAGACCGGCTGACCTACACCCAGCAGTGGGACCCGGCAGGCCGCCTCACCCGCCAGGCGGTCGACGGGCCCATGGCCCGGGCGGCTGCCGTACGCCACTACCGCTACCGCGCCGACGGCCACCTCACCGCGCTCGACGACAGCCTCGCCGGCGTCCGGACGTACGATCTCGACGCCCTGGGGCGGGTGCTGGCCGCCACCGATACCGTTGGTGCCACCGGCCAGGAGACCTACACCTACGACGCCACCGGCAACCAGACCGAAGCCCACTGGCCGGCAGCCGGCGACCTGCCCGGGGCGGATGCCGCGGGCGACCGCGAATTCCAGGGCACCCTCCTCACCCGCGCCGGACGCGTCCGCTACGAGTACGACGCCGCCGGCCGCATCGTCCTGCGGCAGCGTCGCAGGCTGTCGAAGAAGCCCGAGACGTGGCACTACACCTGGGACGCCGACAGCCGACTCACCCACGTCGTCACCCCCGACGGCACCACCTGGCGCTACCGCTACGACGGCTTCGGCCGCCGCGTGGCCAAGGAGCGCCTCGACACCACCGGTGCGGCAGCGGAACGCACCGAGTTCACCTGGGACGGATCCACGCTCGTCGAACAGGCCACCAGGGTCGGCGAGTCCGCTGATCCGGTCACGCTGACCTGGAACCACCGCGCACTGCAGCCGCTCACCCAGACCCGTCACACTCCGGGTCAGGACGAGATCGACCGCGAGTTCTACGCCATCGTCACCGACCTCGTCGGCACACCCACTGAACTCGTCGACGAGGACGGCGCGACGGCGTGGCGGCAGAGGTCCACGCTCTGGGGACTGCCCCTCGTGACGAGCGAGGACACCTGCGTGATGCCCCTGCGCTTCCCCGGCCAGTACGCGGATGCCGAAACCGGCTGGCACTACAACGTGCTCCGCCACTACGACCCGGCCACCGGCCGCTACGCCACCCTTGACCCGCTGGGCCTGACCCCCGCCCCCAACCCGTACACCTATCCCCACAACCCGACCACCTGGACCGACCCACTGGGCCTCGCCGCGCACAGCCCGCCGGCCGGCAATGGA
This sequence comes from Streptomyces phytophilus, assembly GCF_013870535.1. Classification (GTDB taxonomy): domain Bacteria; phylum Actinomycetota; class Actinomycetes; order Streptomycetales; family Streptomycetaceae; genus Streptomyces; species Streptomyces phytophilus. The sequence continues at coordinate 7,540 of NZ_JACBXC010000092.1, forward strand.
GGGAAGGGCCGGAAGAAGGGGTTGCGACCGGACCCCAACGCGACCGGACCACACACGACGTTCCGACGCGACGCCTCAACCGGGCGCGTGGTTCACTACGCAGAGTGGGCTCCCCAGTCCAATCCCAAGAACCCGGCCCCGTGGGAGATGGTGAAACGTGCCGATATGCAGGGCCAGCCGCACTTCGACAAGACGACAGGGCAGGTCATCCCCACGCCTCACATCAACCTGCCGGACGGCTCTGCCCGGCCGGCCGAACCCTGGGAGATAACCCCCGGTGGAAACCCGTGATCTGCTCCGCGCGCTGGGCGCCTGGTATGCAGACCAGTGCGACGGTGACTGGGAGCACGAGTTCGGGGTGAAGATCGAGACCTTGGACAACCCCGGATGGCTCATCCAGGTCGATCTGCCCGGCACGAGCAAGGAAGGCGTCATCCTCGCCCCTGAATTGGAGGAGGACACCGACGGATCGTGGCTGCATAGTTCTGCGGACGGCCGCATCCTGCGGGTCGCATGCGGCCCCACGGACCTGGAAAGAGCTGTTCGCGCGGCACTGGAGTTCCTCACGGCCTGAGCGCCACGGCCTTGCGCGTTGCCCAGAGCTTCGGCCCGCCTGGTTCAGCCGTCTTCACCGCCGGTACGCCAGTCGGCGGGCCCGAGGGTAACCGGCGGTATTCCACGCGAAGGGGCATCGCCGTGCTAGAGGCCGGCCGGAAGATCCGCCGGCTGGGAAGGAGGGCACGGCGCGGTGCGCACGTGTGGCCCCCTGCTGATCGGTCCTGGAGGTGAAAACACGAAAGGCCCGGGTCGGTGACCTGGGCCTTCTGTCTGGAGCGGGCGACGGGAATCGAACCCGCGCTCTGAGCTTGGGAAGCTCATGTTCTACCATTAAACTACGCCCGCGCTGGACGCCCCGGAGGGCGTTGCGCTGTCACTCTACCGTATGCGTGCCCCCCGGCGAGGTCGTCGGGGGGCTGCTTGGTGTTGGCGGGTGGATGTGGGGGGTGGGGGCGGGAGTTGGGGTTACGGTGGGTGGGTGGGGGTGGTGTTGAGGTGGTGTTGGGGTAGAGGAGTTGGTCCCGTAGTGTGGCTTTTGTTGCGTTACGGGGAAGGAGCCTGATGGAGACCACCGTCGTCCGATGTGCCGAAGGGCACGTCTTCAGCACCGCCTCGCTCCCGATGCAGAACGTCGGCGCCGCCCGGCGGATCGGGTCGGGTGGGCTCGTGCGGTGTCCGCGCTGTGCGCGGTTGCGGAACGTCGTGCCGGTGGGGAAGGGCGAGGCGCGGTAGCGCGCCCGGTAGGGTCGGGGCGTGCTGCTCTCTGACAAGGACATCCGGACCGAGGTCCACGCCGGGCGGGTAGGGATCGAGCCGTTCGACGACGGGATGATCCAGCCGTCCAGCGTGGACGTACGCCTTGACCGCTACTTCCGGGTGTTCGAGAACCACCGCTACCCGCACATCGACCCCGCCGTCGAGCAGAGCGACCTCACGCGGCTCGTGGAGCCCGAGGGCGACGAGTGCTTCATCCTGCACCCGGGGGAGTTCGTGCTGGCCTCGACGTACGAGGTCATCTCCCTGCCCGACGACATCGCCTCCCGGCTCGAAGGCAAGTCCAGCCTCGGGCGGCTCGGGCTGCTGACGCACTCCACCGCCGGGTTCATCGATCCCGGGTTCAACGGGCACGTGACGCTGGAGCTGTCCAACGTGGCCACGCTGCCGATAAAGCTCTGGCCGGGGATGAAGATCGGGCAGCTGTGCATGTTCCGGCTCAGCTCACCCGCCGAGCACCCCTACGGATCCGCCAAGTACGGCTCCCGGTACCAGGGGCAGCGCGGGCCCACGCCCTCGCGCTCGTACCTCAACTTCCATCGCACCGTGATCTGACGCCCGCGTCAGAGCGTGCCCAGCTTGAACAGGGCCAGCAGCGCCACCAGCTGGATCGAGCACGCGCCCAGCGCGCGCGGCCACGGCAGGTCGTGCGACTTGCTCACCATCGACGTGAGCAGCACCCCCGCCGCCAGCCATGTCAGCCAGCCGACGCCCTGCGCGAACGCCGCCTCGCCGCCGACGAACATCGCGATCAGCAGCCGCGGCGCGTCCGTGAGCGCCACGATCAGCATCGCCAGCCCCACCGTCGGCGCCAGCGCGCCCGCGCCGCCGAGGTTGCGGGCGAGGGTGTGCGTGACCATGCCCATCACCAGGCCGCTGAGCGTGACCGCGATGCCGGTGACGACGATCCACGGGATGCTCGCGGAGATGGTGGAGTCGAGTACCTCGTCGCGCGCCTGCTCCAGGCCGAAGACCGCGAGCAGGCCGTAGAGGAAGCTGACGGTCAGCGCGGGGCCCCACATGCTGTGGTCCCGCATCTGCCAGAACGTGCGGCTCGGGTGGAAGACGATCCCGCTGAGCAGGTCCTTCCAGTGCAGCCGCGGGCCTACGGGCGGGGCTGCCGCCTCGCCGGCGCGGTAGACCTGGCCGTCGTCGTACGGGCCGTAGTCGCCGGGGCCGGTGCCGACGCCGTAGGGCTGGGTGTTGCCGGGGCGGTCGGCGGCGTACGGGTCGTGGCCGCCGCCGTAGTACTCGCGCCCCGGGCCGTGGCCGCCGTGGGGCTGCTGCCACTGGCCGCCGCCGTACGGCTGCACGTGTCCCTGCCCCTGCTGCGGCGGGGGGCCGCCGTACTGCGGTCCGCCGTAGGGCGGGGGGCCGCCCTGGGGCGGGCCCTGCGGGCGCCCCTGCTGCCGACTGCCGTGGGGCTGGCGCCCCCGGCCCATTCTGAATCCTGCCACGCGATCGAACGTACCTGGTCTTGCCCGCCGCGGTCACCGGGGCCCGGGAATCCGGGGGATGTTTACGGCCAAGACGGTACGTCCCGTAGGGGATCCGCCCTACGGGACCGCCCCGCGCCCCCCTCCGGGGCGCGTGCCGGGCATGAGCCAGGGCCCGGCCGGGGGAGGTCCGGGCCCTGGCCGTCTCTGCGGCGGCGGTACGGCGTCAGCCGGCGAACTCCGCCCCGTACCCCGGGCGCCCGGTCGTCGGCATCCCCGTCGACGACGGGTGGATCGCCACCGCTCCGTCCGCCGCGACCCCCGCGGCCGTCGACCGCAGGGCGTGGACGGCGCCGTTGCCGCCGTTCTCGCCGGCCGTGCCGACCGTCAGGTCGTCGAAGCCGTCGCCGTTGAGGTCGGCCAGGAGGAGGGCGGTGCCGAAGCGGTCGCGGGTCTCGTTGGCGCCGGGGATGCCCGGCGCGTTCTGGTGGACGAGCGTCGC
>NZ_JACBXC010000920.1 GCF_013870535.1 Streptomyces phytophilus
ACCTGCGGCGCACCCTGGACACGGCGGTCACCGTCGGTGCCGCGGCCGCGTCCGCGGGGCTGGAGACCATCGTCGAAGCCCACCCGGACGCGGTGCGCTGCCTGGACGTGCTGCTCGCCCTGGACCGCGACGGCGAGGGCGCCTCCCCCGACGAACTCGGCGTCTACGGCCTGCTGTTCCACCAGACCGGCCGCGACGAGCTGCGCCGCTTCGTCCGCCGCACCCTCGGCCCGGTGCTCGACTACGACGAGCGCCGCGGCGGCGACCTGGCCCGCACCATGACGACGTACTTCGCCTGCGACGCCAACCTCACCCGCACCGCGGCCGAACTGTACGTCCACGTCAACACCCTCTACCAGCGCATCGACCGCATCACGGCGCTGCTGGGCCCGCAGTGGCGGCACGGCGACCACGGGCTCCAGGCGCATCTGGCGGTGAAGGTGCACGCCATGCTCTCCCCGCCCGCGGCGCCGGGGTGACGGGCCCGGCCGCCGGCCGGGCCCGCCGCGGCGCGGGTGTCACAGCGCCGGTGTCAGAGCAGTCCCCAGAACTGCGCGGTGTAGTAGCCGGCGCAGATGGTGTCCGGGTAGTACGTGCCCGCGGTGCCGCACTGCCCGGGCACCGTACCCGGGTCGACGGGCAGGCCGTGGCCCATGCCGGGGACCGTGTACGTCTCCACCACGGAGCGGCCGGAGGCGTCCTCGTACGAGGCCCTCGTCGTGCCGCCCGGCAGCGTCGCCGTCTCCGCGGGTGTCTGCCCCGTACCCCAGACGTCCGTCCACTGGTCACGCGACTCGGCGGCGTTCGCCGGCACCACCGTGGTGTCTGCCGTGCCGTGCCAGACCGCGACCCGCGGCCACGGCCCGCCCCAGCCGCCGGAGGCGGCGCGTGCCAGGTCGCCCCACTGCTGCGGCGTCTTTCCGGACTGGACGTACATGCACATGTAGGCGTCGACGAGGCTGCGCGCGCAGCCGGCCGGCACGCCGGCGGCGACGGAACCGCCGGCGAAGACGTCGGGGTACGCGGCCAGCAGCTCCGCGGTCATGGCGCCGCCGGCGGAGAGGCCGGTGACGTAGACGCCGTCGGGGTCCGTGCCGTAGAGCGCGGCGGCGTGGTCGGCCATCTGCTTCACCGACAGCGCCTCGCCCTGCCCGCGCGCGGTGTCGGCCGACTGGAACCAGTTGAAGCAGGAGTTGGCGTTGTTGGCGCCCGTGGTCTGCGGGTAGACCACGGCGAACCCGTACGCGTCGGCCAGCTCGGCCCAGCCGGAGTGGCCGTGGTAGTCGCCCGCGCTCTGCGTGCACCCGTGCAGCGCGAGCACGAGCGGCGCGCCGGCGGGCAGACCGTCGGGGACGTAGGCGTACATGCCGAGGTTGCCGGGGTTGGAGCCGAAGCCGGTGACCGGCGTGAGGCCGGCCGACGCGGCGCCCGCCGGTGCGGGCGCCGCAAGCATCCCGGCGACCAGGGCGAGCGGCGCCAGCAGCGCGCACAGCAGGGCCCGGGGGCGAGCACGGGTGCGGTCACGAACCGCCATGGGGTTCTCCCGTCGTGGGGGGATGGCCGGGCGCCCGGCCCGGCATCCTTCCCGCGCCCGGCGCCTGGTCCCGCACGTTAGGTACGAACCGCCGCCGCGCCATCGGATGCGGCACACACTCCTGGGGACCCCGGCCTGTGGCGGGCCTCCAGTGGGGTGCGCGGGTCCGGCCCGGCGCTCACTCCCCGTAGACGAAGCAGAACGGGTGCCCCGCCGGATCCGCGTACACCCGGAACTCCCGGCTGCCCCCGTCGTCGTCCGTGTCCAGCGGCCGGGCGCCCAGCTCCAGCGCGTGCCGCTCCGCGGCCTCGACGTCCGCGACCCTCAGATCGAGATGGAGCTGCTGGGAGTTGTCGTCGGCCCGCGGCCAGTCCGGCGGGCGCAGGCCGGGCGCGCGCTGGAAGGCGAGCCGGGTGCCGTCCGGCGCGAAGAGGTCGTACCAGTCGTCGCTGTACGCCTTCACCTCGCCCCCGAGCAGTCCGCGGTAGAACTCGGCCAGCCGGCGCGGCTCCGGGCAGTCCACCGCGACCAGGCAGAACGTGGCGACGGGCATGGCGACCTCCTCGACGTCGACGTGACACCCGCCGAGTGCCCCGCCCGGGGGCGGCCAATCCTCGGATGGCCGCCGTGCCGGAACGCAACCCGTACGCGTCGCTACGCGAGCAGCACCGCGTTCCACACCGCCCAGATCGCGGCCAGCGGGAGGAAGACGGGCAGGAAGAGCCCTCTCATCACCCGGAAGGGCGGTCTGCCCGGGCCGTTCCACCGGTAGAACACCGCGGCCAGCCCGAAGAACCCTGCGACCAGGGCGGCGCTGACCAGACTGATGGGATAGGCGCCCTCCCAGCCGCCCTCGGTGCTGAACATGTAGCAGCCGAACACGGTCAGCGCGATCCCGGCCAGCAGGAACCAGCTCCCCGTGATCACCCG
>NZ_JACBXC010000921.1 GCF_013870535.1 Streptomyces phytophilus
TCGCTGGTGGTGGCGGGGCTGGCGGACAAGGCGATCGCCACCCAGCTCGGCATCAGCCAGCGCACGGTGCAGCGCCGGCTGCGGGACATGATGGGCCGGGTGGGTGCGGACACCCGGGCGCAGCTGGTGTGGCAGGCCGCCCGCCGCGACTGGCTGCCGTGACGGCGGCCGGGCAGGCCGCGAGGAGGACGGCAAGGCGGACCGGGAGGAGGACCGCGGGCGGCTGAGCGCCGGCCCCCTGTCCGTACGGAGGACGCAGCGGCACGTGCGCCCTCGGCACACGCGTGCCCGTACGGCACACACGCCCCGCCCGGGTGCCCCCGGCAGGGCGGCGCACCCGCACCGGTGCGGCCGGATCGCTCCGGCCGCACCGGTGACGGACGGTGTCACTTCAGCGCGTAGGCCCGCTTCACCGTCTGCTCGACGCTGTTGCCCGCGTCGTCCCACGCCTTCGCCTTCAGCGAGACGAAGCCGCCGTCGTCACCCACCGGGGGGTGCAGCAGCCAGACGCGGTAGCTCCCGTCCCACCAGGGCATCGCCACGGCCTTCTTCCAGGTGGTGCCGTCGTCGAGGGACGTGGAGACCTCCATCCCCTTGATGCGCCGCCCGTCGAGGCCGTCCTGGTGCCGCGCCGTGATGCCGAGCGGCACGAGCCGCCCGCCGGGCGCGGCGCCCCGCGCGTCGGTCGGCACGTCGTAGTCCAGCTGCAGCAGCGGCAGGAGGTCCTGCTCGCCCGCCGCCGGGCGGTCGGCCGCGAACGACCAACTGGTACGCGAGCCGACGCCCGTGCGCCACTCGGGGGTGGTCCGGTCGACCGCGAGGTCGAGGCGGTACGTGCCCTTCCCCGCGCCGCCCGCGGGGAACGCGCCCCACGCCGTGCGGCCTTCGGCCAGCTTCTCGCCGTCGCGGTACAGCGCCGCCGACGCCTTGTCGGCCGGGGTGCCGTCCCAGTCGCCGCCGTCCAGGCGGCTGTAGTGGCCTTCCTGGGAGTCGGCGAACTCCGGGATGCGGATGGTGAGCTGGTCGCCCTCGCGGTACGAGGTCAGCCCCGCCACGCCGCGCGGGATCGCGGGCCGTACGACGGGTGCGAACCAGTCCTCCTTCACCCGCTCGCCCGCCCGGTAGCTGCGGGCCTCCTGGATCATGCCGCCCGCCAGCGGGTTGAAGGTGTCGAAGGTGTAGCGGTGGTGGACGTTGTGGCGCCAGATCGTGTCACCGGCGCTGACGTACTCGGTGCGCTGGTGCGGGGTGGGCACGTGCCGCTGGTACTGGTTGATCGCGGTGCCCATCCACGGCCGCCAGCCGAAGCGCTGCTCCTTCGCCCAGGGGTTGCCGCCGTTGTCGCGGTAGTTCGTCTCGACGGTGGCGGTGTTGGAGCCGTTCACCCGGTGCACCACGCGCTCGGGCACCTGCTGCTTCGCCACCTGCATCACGTCGTACATGTACGGGCTGGCGGGCGTGCCGCGCAGTTCGACCGTCGCCCGGCCCTCCGCCAGCACCGCGCGCAGCTCCTTGCCGACGTCGTGGCGGACCATCGCGCCCACCGCGGGCAGCCGGTCGCCGCCGGGCCGCCAGACGCTCCAGCCAGCCGAGCCCTCCGAGGAGATGACGATGACGTGGCGCGCGCCGGCGGCCGCGGCGCGGCGGACGGCGTTCTCGTCCTGCGGGCTGTTGCCGTCGACCAGCACGGCGGCGCGGGACAGGTCGGCGCCGTCGCCGGCGAGGGCCGCGAAGTCGGCCTCCGTGCCTGCCCCGGCGTCGACCAGGGGCAGCCGCAGGGTGCCGTCCACGGCCGGGGAGCGGCCCATCAGCCGTACGGCCTCGATGTCGGCGCGGCCCTGCGCCCCGGATCCGCGGACGGTGCCGGTGAGCATCGGGGCCTCCAGCTGCCAGCGGGAGGACACCTCGAAGACGCCCTCGCGGGCCTTGGCGGTCGGCGTCACGTAGAGCTTGCGGCCGTCGACGCTGAACTCCATGTGCCCGTTGGAGATGTTGCGGCTGCCGAACTCGCGGTGGCTGTAGAAGCTCATGACGGCTTCCTGCACCGCGGGCTTCGGCGTCTCGATCTTCACCTCGGTGGCCTCGCGGGCGTCGAGGACGACCTCCATGTCGCGGTCCACCTTGAGCTGCGGGTCGACGATGAGGCTGTCGACGCTGCCGCCCGGGATCTTGTCGGAGATCACCGCGTGCAGGAAGTAGTCGCCCTCCGGCACCTCGACGGTCAGCGACCTGCCCGCGGAGATGTACGTGACGACGTCGTACCGGTCGTCCTCGCCGAAGAGCGCGACGGGGTTGACGAAGGCGGGCTTCCCGGAGCGGTCGATGCCGCGCAGGGTGACGGTGCGCGTGGGCGCCTCGCGGACCGCGCCGATGGTGGTGTGGGCGACGGTGTCGCCGGTGGTGGCGGTGACGTACCCGCCGTAGCGGCCGGGGCGCAGCCCCGCCGGGTCGAGGGTGACGGGG
>NZ_JACBXC010000922.1 GCF_013870535.1 Streptomyces phytophilus
GCGCCACGGCGACGGACACCGGGTCCATCTCGGTGCCCGCCCCGTACAGGCCGCCGAAGGCCCGCGCGCCCTCGGCCGTGAGCTTCGCGGGCGCCTCGGCGACGGCGACGAGGCCGCCCTTCGCCCTCAGCCGCCCGGCCTCGAAGGTGACGAGCGGGGTGGCCCCGGACGTGGCGCCGTCGTCGGCGACGTCCGCGACGAGCGTCCCCCTGCCGCCCTCGACGGTCACGGACACGTCGCTCAGCCGCAGGTCCAGGCGCTCGCCGGTGAAGCGCAGGGTGCCGGAGAAGCTTGCCTCCAGCCGCTGCTTCCCCGCGTCGTACGAACCCTTCGCACCCCCGAAGCGGAACAGCGCCCCGCCGTCCTGGGCGCCCCCGCCGAGCCGCCAACTCCCCTGCGCGACGGGACCCGTGACGTAGTCGCGGAAGGTGCGGCGCACGCCCCAGTCGACGGCGCCGTCGACGATGTCGCCCGCGGCGGCCTTCCCGCCCTTCTCGTCCTTCCCGCCCTTCCCGCCGTCCTTCCCGGGCTTCTCCGACGGCTCGGGCGCGTCGCCGGAGGGAGCCTCAGCCGCGCGCACGTCCACCGACAGGCTCACCGGGTCGAGCGCGGTGCCGGCCGGGTAGTAGCCGCCGAAGGCGCGTTCGCCCTCGGCGGTGAGGATGGCGGGCACGCCGTCGAGGACCAGGGGGCTGCCGCCGCCGCGCATGTCGAGCCCGCCGAGGTCGAGGTCGGCGAGGGCGGTCTGGGTGGAGGTGCTCGTCCGGCCCGTCTCGCGGTCCTTGCCGGCGACGTCGGCGTGCAGCGTGCCGCGGCCGTCGGCGATGCGGACGGTGAAGCGGCGCAGGGTCAGGTCGAGTCGGTGGGTGCCGTTCTCCTCGTGCCCGGTGAAGCGCACCCCGCCGCCGAAGGCGGCGGTGAGGGCGCCGGTTGCGGGGTCGTACGAGCCGGTGGCGGAGTGGAAGCGGAATCCGGAGGCGGCGCCGTCGAGCAGTGTCCACTCGCCCTGCGCGATGGGGCCGGTGACGTACGTGAGGAACGACTCCTTGATGCCCCAGTCGAGTCGGCCGCCGTCGACGGTGCGGGCCGCCGCGTGCGCGGGCGGCGCGCCGGCGAGGTCGGTGCCCACCGCGAGTGTGCCGGTGAGCAGCGTGGCCGCGGCGACGGCAACGGCGCGCCGCCGCGGCAGCAGGGTGGCGGCCAGGGCACGCAGGTGCCGCAGCATGGATCCCCTCCCGGTCTGGCTTCTTAGGTAAGGCTAACCTAAGCTATCGCCGAGCAGGCCGGAAGCCCCCGGCCGTGCGAGCCCCCTGGAACGCCGAAGGTGGAACCGGTGCCGCGAACTACCCGCATCCCCCGCGCCCTTGCCGCCGCGGCCGCCCTGGCGATCGCCCTGGCCGGCTGCGGCGGCACCTCGGACGCGGACTCCGGCGACGGCAGCGGCGGCAGCAGCGCCGGCGGTACGGGGAACGGGGCGCCGGCCGGCCGCGTCGAGCCCATCACCGCCGAGGCCGACCCCGAACTGCCCGCGACCGTGCCCTCCGCCGACGGGCGCGAGGTCACGGTGACGGACGCGGACCGCATCGTTCCGCTCAGCGGCTCGATCTCCGAACTCGTCTTCTCCCTCGGCCTCGGCGACCGCGTCGTCGCCCGCGACGTCACCGCCACCTTCGACCAGGCGAGCGGCCTGCCGGTGGTGACACGGGCGCACGACGTCTCCGCGGAGAGCGTGCTCTCGCTGGAGCCGGACGTGGTGCTGGCCGAGGAGACCACCGGCCCCGCGGAGGCCGTCGACCAGATCCGGGCCGCGGGCGTGCCCCTCGTCGTCCTCGACCCGGCGCAGGATCTCGACGACGTCGGCAGCCGCATCGACGCGGTCGCCGCCGCGCTCGGCGTCGCCGACGAGGGCGCGGAGCTGCGCGAACGGACCGCGGAGCGGATCGAGTCGGCCCGCCGCGACATCCCGGCCGGCGGCGCGAAGCCGCGGGTGGCGTTCCTGTACGTCCGGGGGTCGGCGTCCGTGTACATGCTGGGCGGCGCGCGCTCCGGTGCCGCCTCGCTGATCGAGGCGGCGGGCGGCGTGGACGCCGGGAAGGAGTCCGGTCTCGACAAGGACTTCACGCCGATCACGAGCGAGGCGCTGGCGAAGGCGGCACCGGACGTGCTGCTGGTGATGACGAAGGGGCTGGAGTCGGTGGGCGGGGCCGACGGGCTCGTGCAGCTGCCGGGCGTGGCGCAGACACCCGCGGCGATGGACCGGCGGATCGCCTCGGTGGACGACGGCGTGCTGCTGAACTACGGGCCGCGCACCGACGCGGTACTGCGGAGCCTGGTGGCCCAGATCCACGGCCCGGGCACACCGGAATGACGTCCTCGGCACAACTGCCGCCGGGCGGCGGGATCGGGGACGTGGCGGACGGCCCGCGCCCGTACCGTACGGGCGGCGCCGGCCCGGCGCCGTCG
>NZ_JACBXC010000923.1 GCF_013870535.1 Streptomyces phytophilus
CGTCGGGATGTCGCTGGCCGAGGCGGAACGGGCCGGCCACCGGGTGCGCGCGGTGGACGTCGAGATGGGCTCGGTCGCGGGCGCGGGCCTGTTCGCGGACGGCTACCGCGGGCGCGCGCGCATGGTCGTCGACCTGGACGAGGAGATCCTGCGCGGCGTCACGTTCGTCGGGCCGGGGGTGGGGGAGCTGATCCACTCGGCGACCGTCGCGGTCGCGGGGCAGGTCCCGGTGGGCCGGCTGTGGCACGCGGTCCCGTCGTACCCGACGATCAGCGAGGTGTGGCTGCGGCTGCTGGAGGCGTACCGCGGCTGACCCCCCCGGGGGAAATCCGGTCGCTCCCCGCGGGCGGCGCCCGCGGGCCTCCGCAGGGCGTCGCCGCGGGACCCGCGGCCGCGGAGGGAGACGGGGATGGCTGAAGGGCGGGCGGCGAGCGGGCGGTTGGGTCTGCTGCTGGACCAGTTCGACATGGCCAGACAGGCGGCCGGGCTGCGGCTCGCCGGGCTCGGCGACGAGGAGTTCCGCTGGGAGCCGGTGCCCGGCTGCTGGTCGGTCCGGCGCCGGTCGGAGGCGACGACGCCCCGGGCGTACGGGCCGGGGGAGTGGGTCCTCGACAAGGGCGCGGCGGACATCCCCCACAGCGAGTACGCCGGGGTCGCCGAGGACGTCGCCGGGGGCATGTCCGTCGAGAAGGTCGCCCGGGACTGGGACGTGAGCGTCGAGCGGGTCCGCGAAGTCCTCGCCCACACCGGCCCGCTGGAGCCCGACGAGCCCCGGTCACCACCATCGCGTGGCGGCTGGGGCACCTGCACTCGGGCTTCGCCGGCGGCTGGGAGTGGACCTTCGGCGAGCGGCGGCGGGACCCCCGGCTGCTGGTCGACTTCACGCCCTTCGCCGAGCCGGCCGTCGCGCGGTTCTGGGAGGCCGTCGACCGCTGGCGCGACAGCGTCGCCGCCGTCACCGAGGAGCAGTTGGACACCGTCGGCTTCTCGCAGTACCCGTACGCCTCCGATCCCGACGAGCGCTACGTCGACGTGCTGTGGGCGGGCAACCTGGAGTTCATCCACCACATGGCCGAGATCGCGCTGCTGCGCGACCTGTGGCGGGCCCGCTTCGCCGCGGGCTGAGCGCACCGCGTGCCCCGGCCGCCCGCAACGGGCGTACGGGGCACGCGGACCACGGCAGGTCCGGGCTCAGATGCCGAACTCCGAGGGCGGCAGACCGAGCACCGAGCACGCCTCGCGGATCACCTGCTGCTCGGCCGGGTCGACGTGGCCGTCCGCGCTCGCGATGACGAACGCGGTCTGGATCACCGCCCGCGCCTCCGCCGGCTTCTTCTTGGCCTTGGCGATCTCCTGCAGCGCCTCCGCCTTGCCCTGCTGGAAGTCGACCGTGAGCCGGTCGAGATGCTTGGTGAAGCGCTGGCGCAGCTGCTCCGGCGGGAAGTTCTGCAGCACGTCGTTGCTCACGATCAGCGAGTCCATGCGCTCCCGCTCGGCGGGGTGCACGTGCCCGTCCGCGGCTGCCACGAGCGCGCACACCGCCATGCTGGCGTCCCGGTACGCGCCGCTCTTCAGCTCCGTCTTCATCGAGCTGAGCTGCGACTTGAACATGCTCACGAGCTGGGCCTTGGAACCACCGCCCGAGCCCGACGAGCCGGAGCCCTGGCCGCCGGACCGCGCTCCGCCGCCCCGGGATTGCTGAAGGCCCTTGGCCTGGTCCTTGATCCGATCAAACATCGACACTGAATGCCACCTCGGGTTGCGGGCATGCCGCCCGACTTGTCGGTTCCGGTCATCGCACCGAAGACCGCGGTGCCGCGGTCAGTCTCTCAACGCCCCCGCAGGACGCAGAGGTTCCGCATCCACCCGTCCGGGGGACGCCGGAACCGCGCGGGGCGGGGTGCCGTCGAAGAAGTGTGCAGGGGGAGCGACGGGGGAACGGCATGGCGGGGGATCCGGCGGGCGCACGGCTGCGCGCCAGCACGTGGTGGATCACGGCGGCGGTCGTGGTGGGGGCGCTGCTCGCGGGTTACGTGTGGTGGGCGGTGGAGGGCTCGGACGGCTCGCGCGTGTCCGGCCCCGGCGGCGTCGACGGCGCGGTGGTGCCCGGGGTGAAGACCGTGCACTTCGAGCAGGGCCACGGGCTCGCGCCGGTCAGCACGATGCTGCGGACGCCGGCGGACGTGCAGGCGTTCGCCGGCTGGTTCCCGCAGGAGAGCATCGGTGCCAGGCTGCGGGACAAGCTGCTCGCACACGATCTGGACGCGCAGGCGCTGGTCGCCACGAGCTGGAGCAGCGGGTGCACCAGCGCCGAGGGCGCGGTGCTGACGTACGCCGAGAACACCGGCTACGCCGCGCGGCTGACCGGCACGACGACGTACGAGACCTGCGACAGCCCCTGGGACGTGCTCACGGTCTTCGCCGTCCCGGAGAAGGACGTCGGCGCGGACCCGAGGATCGGC
>NZ_JACBXC010000924.1 GCF_013870535.1 Streptomyces phytophilus
CCGCACGGGAGCCGCTTCATCCACCACGAGGAATCGGTCAGCAGGACCGCTCCGGCCATCCCCGTACCCCCTGACTGGTGTGGTGAGATCGGCGGACCTATGATCCCCGTCTGCCGTCCACAGCCTGGTACACCATGCCGACGAGGAGTTCGTCGGCATCCCTCCGGCCGAACTCCGCGGCCGCCCAGGACATCTCGTGCAGCCGCTGGCGGTTGGTGAGGACGGGCAGCACCTCCTGGCGCACCCAATCCGCCGTCAGCTCCGCGTCGTCTACGAGCAGTCCGCCGCCGGCCTTGACCACCGGCTGGGCGTTGAGCCGCTGCTCGCCGTTGCCGATGGGCAGCGGGACGTACGCGGCCGGGAGGCCGACCGCGGACAGTTCGGCGACGGTCATCGCGCCGGCGCGGCAGAGCATCATGTCGGCGGCGGCGTAGGCGAGATCCATCCGGTCCACGTACGGCACCGGGACGTACGGCGGCATGCCGGGCATATTGTCGACCTGCGGCATCTCGTTCTTCGGCCCGACGACATGCAGGATCTGCACGCCGGAGCGCTGGAGGTGCGGCGCCACCGACTCGACGACCTCGTTGAGCCGCCGCGCGCCCTGCGAGCCGCCGGAGACCAGCAGCGTCGGCAGGTTGGGGTTGAGCCCGAACGCGGCGCACGCCTCGGGGCGCACCGCGCCGCGGTCCAGGGTGGCGATGGAGCGGCGCAGCGGGATGCCGATGTAGTTCGCGTGCCGCAGCTTGCTGTCGGGCGTGGAGACGGCGACGAACTTCGTGTAGCGCGACCCGATCTTGTTGGCAAGCCCGGGGCGGGCGTTGGCCTCGTGCACCACGATGGGCACGCCGCGGCGCTTGGCCGCCAGATAGCCGGGCAGGGCGACATAGCCGCCGAAGCCGACGACGCAGTCGGCCTTCGTGCGCTCCAGCACCTCCTCGGCGGCCCTGATGGTCCCGCGCAGCCGTCCGGGAACGGTGATCAGCTCCGGCGTGGGCTTGCGCGGCAGGGGGACCGCGGGGATCAGCGCCAGTTCGTAGCCGCGCTCCGGGACCAGCCTGGTCTCCAGACCGCGCTCGGTACCGAGCGCCGTGATGCCCACCGTCGGATCCTGCCTCCGCAGGGCGTCGGCGAGGGCGAGCGCGGGCTCGATGTGGCCGGCGGTCCCCCCACCGGCGAGTACGACATGCACCGAATTTCACCGCTCTCCGCGACGGCCGCCCGCCGGCGGTCCGTCACCTTGTTTTCCTGGCTCTTCTGGCCGTTCCAGCCGTGCTCTCCGGTCTCTTTCCGGCGAGCACTCTTCTAGCAGACTGCAGCACCCCCGCGGGCCGCATGGCCAGCGCTGCCCGCGCCGCGGGTTCCTCGCGCGCGAACGCGATGAGCAACCCGACGGCGAACATCGCCGGCAGCAGGGCGGAGCCTCCGTAGGAGAACAGCGGGAGCGGGACGCCGGCGATGGGCAGCAATCCCAGGACCGCGCCGATGTTGATCACGACCTGCGCCATGATCCAGGCGGTCACACCTCCCGCGGCGTACCTTACGAAGGCGTCCTCCGTACGTCCGGCCACGCGGATACCCGCATAGCCTAGAGCCGCGAAGAGTGCCAGCACCGACAGCGTCCCCGCCAGGCCGAGTTCCTCCCCGGTCACGGCGAAGATGAAGTCGGTGTGCGGTTCCGGGAGTTCGCCCCATTTTTCCATACTCGCACCGAGCCCCGAGCCGAACCAGCCGCCGGAGGCCAGGGCGTAGATGCCGTGCAGGCCCTGCCAGCAGACGTCGCCGGGGCCGGGCTCGGTGGCGCCGATGCAGCGGAGCCGGTCCATGCGGTGCGGGCTGGAGGTGAACAGCACGACGGTCAGCGTCGCGCCGACCGCGATGACGGTGGCGAACAGCCGGGTCGGGGCGCCGGCGACCCACAGCAGGCCCAGCAGGATCGCGCCGAGGATCATCGCGGTGCCCATGTCGCCGCCGAGCATGATGAGGCCGAGCAGCAGCAGCGCGACGGGCACCAGCGGCACCAGCATGTGCTTCCACTGGGTGAGCAGCTTCTTGTCCTGTTTACGCGCCAGCAGGTCGGCGCCCCACATCACCAGCGCCAGCTTGCCGAACTCGCTGGGCTGGAGCTGGAACGGGCCGCCGAAGTTCAGCCAGTTGGTGTTGCCGTTGACCGACTGCCCTATCCCCGGCACCTGCACCAGGGCCATCAGGAACAGCGACATCGCCAGCGTCGGGTACGCCAGCGCGCGGTGCAGCCGGATCGGCATCCGGGCGGCGACGAGCAGCAGGATGGTGCCGAGGGCGGCGGCGACGAGTTGCTTGCGGAAGTAGTACGTGGACGCCAGGCCGCTGTTGAGGGCCTCGATCTGTGAGGCGGAGAAGACCATCACCAGGCCCAGCACGGTGATCAGCAGACTGCCGCCGAGCAGCAGGTAGTACGCGGTCAGCGGCCGGTCCCAGG
>NZ_JACBXC010000925.1 GCF_013870535.1 Streptomyces phytophilus
CTCGACGTGGCCGTCCTCCGTCAGCCGCCGGTACGCCTCAGTGACCACCCCGCGCGACATCCGCAGCTCCGCCGCCAGCACCCGTGTCGGCGGCAGCCGACTGCCCAGCGGCAGCCGCCCGTCCGCGATCGCCTCCCGCAGCCGCCACGCCAGCCAGTCCGCCATCCCGCCCGCCGGCGCGTCCCCGACGTCGAGCTGGAGGAAATCCGAACCGTACGCTTTGGACCTCTCAGAGGCCGCTTCTTCCACCCCGTTCATGGAGCCATCGTGGCACGCGCCACTGACAACGCCCCCTGGGAAGCCCCATCGGCGCAGCTCAGAACCGGTTCTCACGCCCGAGCCCCCGCCCGCCCGAGCCCTCCACGCCGGACCTCCTCACTCCCGAGCCCCACCCCCGAGCCCCTCACTCCCCGAACTCGAACTCCCCCGCCCCCGCCAGCACCGCCGCCTCCGCCTTCACGCCCCACAGCCGCTCCAGCTCCCCCCGCACCGCCTCCGTCAGCTCCGCCACATCCGTCGCGGCCGCGTTGTGCATGCCCTCCGCCACCACCAGCACCCGGCGCGTCTGCGCGCCGACCGCCGAGTACCCGCTCTGCCGGTTCGTCCAGCGCCGCGCGTGCGCCCGCCCCGCCGAGTCGGCGAACGTCACCTCCCCCGCCGCCGGATGCTCGATCCCGCCGCCGAACGCCGTGTACGTCTCGTCGCCCACCGCCCGCCGCACCTGCAGCCACGGCTCCGCGATCCGGTCCGCGTCCAGCACCGCGACGGGGATCGCGTACGCCACGGAGACCGCGTTGCACAGGTCCACCACCGGGTGGATCCGCGGCAGCGACCCCTCCCGCCGCAGCCGCCGCAGCAGCGACTCCGACGCGCACCGGTACTGCGTCGGCCGCAGCCCCAGCCGCGTGTACGTCCGCCGCCACGCCCGTACCTCGGGCAGCTCCGCCTCCGTGCCCGCCGCCAGCCGCCGCCGCGCGACGTCCGTGTACGCCGCGACCCGCGCCTCCAGCTCCGCACCCCCGCCGGGGCCGAAGGCGTCGGCGCTCCCTGCGTCCCCGTACAGCACCCCCGCAACCAGCTCGGGAAACTCCGCCCGCAGCTCTGCCGCATGTCCGAACCGCATCGTCACGCCACCGCCAGCTTCGCGCCCAGCCCCACGAACGACACCGCGAACACCCGCCGGATCCCCGCCATCACCCGCGGCCGCCGCAGCACATGGCCGCGTACGGCCGCCGCGCCCATCCCGTACGCCGCGAACACGACGAACGTCAGCCCCATGAACACCGCGCTCAGCCGCAGCATCGCCGCCACCGACCCCTCCTGGCCGGCGGGCATGAACTGCGGCAGGAACGCCACGAAGAACATCGTCAGCTTCGGGTTGAGCAGGTTGAGCAGCACACCGGAGACGATCACCCGGCCCACCGGCTTCGGCCCGGCCGCCGCGTCGGCCTCGACGACCAGGGCCTCCTTGTCGCGCAGCGTCGACCACGCCATGTACAGCAGGTACGCGACGCCCAGGTACTTCACCACCTCGAACGCCACGGCGCTGGTGTGCAGCAGCGCCGCAAGCCCGGTGACGGTGGCGACGACGTGCGGGACGGTGCCGAGCGTGCAGGCGAACGCGGCGACGACGCTCGCGCGCCGGCCGTGGGACAGCCCGGCGACGAGGGTGTAGACCACGCCCGTGCCCGGGGTGGCGACCACGATCAGCGTGGTCAGCAGAAAGGCGATGCTCACGGGAGTGCCTCCGGCGGTGGTGAACGGCTACTGCGGAACACCACCACCCTCACCCGCCGATGGCCTGACGGGCAGAGCCAAAGAGGAGCGAGATCACTGGTCCATAATCTGGGAGCCCTGCCCGGCCGCCCCCGCCGCCACCATGTCCGCGAACACCCGCGCCAGCGGCGACAGCGCCGCCCACCGCCGCACCGCCCACCCCGCCCACAGCGGCGGCAGCTCCGGTACGGGTACGAGCCGCACCCCCGGATGCCGCCCCTCCCGCCACCCCGGCAGCTCCGGTACGACCGCGTAGCCGAGCCCCAGCTCCGCGAGGAGGATCGCCGTGTCCCAGTCGGCGACCGACGTGTCGAACGCCGGCAGCCGCACCCCCGACTCCGCGAACCACGCCTCCAGGTGCGCCCGCGAAGACGAGTTCCCCGGCAGCCCGATGAGCCGCACCGCCGCCAGGTCCGCCGCCCCCACCGCCGACCGCTCCGCCAGCGGATCGCCCTCCCGTACGGCCAGCACCCACCGCAGCTCCGCCGCGCGCCGCAGCTCCACGCCCCGTACCGGCGCGGCGATCGTTATCCACGCCAGGTCGGCGCCGCCCGCGGCCAGCGCGGCGACGCAGCCGCGGCTGGAGTTCTCCGTCTGGAACTCCAGGCTGACCTGCGGATACCGCTCCCGGAACGCGACGACCGCCGCCGACATGAAGTGCCGTACGGTCGTCGCCCCCGTCG
>NZ_JACBXC010000926.1 GCF_013870535.1 Streptomyces phytophilus
TACCGCCGCCGACGCCTGGCGCGCCGCACCCCCGGTCGACCGGCCGCGCGGCGGGATCTCCGTCGTCCACGCCGGCCGCGCCGGCGACCGCGACGTGGTCGTCCTGCTCGACGAGACCGGCCTCGGCAGCGCCTACGCGCGCCCCGCGGACGGCGACGGGGCCGTGGAGTGGGTCACGCCGATCGGCTCGGCGGCGGACGACGGGACCCCCGCGCGGGTCGCCGCCCGGTCGCTGCTGCTCGGGCCCGCCGACGGGCCCGGCGACATCTGGGTGGGCGGCTCGTCGCCCACGGGCTTCGCGGCCGCGGTACTCGACGGGGACGACGTGCGGTGGCGGCCGGTCGACGTCGCGGACGGGGTGGCGCTCGACGTACCGGAGGCCGACCCGGACGGTTGCGGGCTGCGGGTCGTCGCCGACCGGAGCCGCGGGCTCGTCCACGCCGTACGGTCCGGGCGCAGCCCCGTCGGGGCCGTGCTGCAGGGCGACGTGCGGCCCCTGGACGCCGCCGGCCGCCGGCCCCCCGAGGAACGGCCGCGCGTGGGGGAGCGGGAACCCGGCGCCGCGCAGCTGCGGTTGCTGTCCCGGCTCGCCTGCGTCGACAAGAGCGAGACGCGGGAGCCGCTGACCGGCCTCTGGTACGTCTCGGAGCTGTGGCGCGGCGAACTGCCCGCGGGCGGCACCGGTTCGCTCCTCACCCTGGGCACCGGCGAGGAGAACCTGCTGCTGCTCGCCTCGGACGACCGCGACCGGGGCGGCTTCGCCCTCCGCGGCGACGCGCCGGGCACGCTGTGGCGCGACGCCGCGGTGGCGTCCTGGTACGACCGGACGGACCCGGCCGGGGAGGGCCCGTACCGGCACTGGATCGTGGTCGTGGGCACGCAGGAGGTCGAGCGGATCGAGGTCGTCCTCGGCGACGGCAGGCGGATCGCCGGACAGGGCCGGTATCTGGCCGTCGACCTGGAGGAGTACGGGATCGACAGCGGCACGACGGCGTACGAGGTGACGGCGGTGGACGGCGACGGGGACCCGGTGCGGGTGCTGCGCTAGCCGGCCCGCCGCCCCCTCCGCGTGCCGCGCGTCAGCCGCGGGCCATGGCGATGACCCCGGAGAGGCGTTCGCCGGCCTCGTAGATCATGTACGGCACGCCGCGGTCGGTGCCGAACGCGGGTGCCGCGGCGCGGCCGTTCTCGGGTCCAGTGGAGCGGGAGTCGTAGAAGATCCCGAGGTGGTTGCGGCGGGAGAAGTCGGCGCCGACCTCGGTGACGAGGATGTTCCCGCCACTGCCCTTGTCGGTGTGGTAGACGACGTACGCGCTGCCGCCGCGCTCCAGCAGGTGCGCGCCGGAGACGTCGGAGGCGCCGACGGCGGCGTGGTCGATGAGCGGCGCGGGGTCGAACGTCCAACTGCGCCCGTCGGCGGACCAGCCCCAGCCGATGTCCCGGTGGTTGGTGCGGTCGTTGCGCATGAACAGCATGACGTAGTGGGCGCCGCGGCCCGGCAGTTCGTACGGGAAGACGCGCGCGTAGGAGGTCTCGGTGGTGCCGGCGGGGAGCATGGCGGTGGTCAGCACGGTCTTGTCGTACGTGAAGCCGATGCCGTCCTTGGAGCGGGCGAGCCGGGTGGTGTTGTTCTCGCCGTGGAAGTAGAGCCACAGCTCGCGGCGCCCGGCGTGCCACATGACGTGGGGCGAGGAGACGTGGCTGACGCTGTAGTGCGGGGCCCAGACGTTCTTGACGACCGGGTTGCGCGGGTACTCGGTGAACGGCCCCTCCAGGGAGTCGCCGTGGGCGAGGCAGATGCCGCCGGGGTTCTCGTGGGGGGCGTAGTAGAGGTAGTAGCGGCCGAGCGGGGCGGGGAGGCGGTCGTAGACGCCGCGTACGCAGGGGAAGATGATCTCGCCGCTGGGGTTGTAGGAGAGCTGCCCGGGGACGAGCAGGGTGCGCACGTGGCGGTAGTCCGGAAACCCGCCGGGCGCGGCGGCCGCGGGCGCGGCGGCGGGTCCGCCGAGGGCGAGCACGCTCCCGCCGGCGGTGACGGCGGACGCGGCGGAGGCGGTGCGCAGGAAGCGGCGGCGGTCGAGTGTCATGGCGTGGGGGCTCCTTGTCGGCGACGCGTTGGTAATACGCATTAGCTCAAGGGCGTGAGTCCGGAGGGCAGGTGCCTGTGTGGATGCCAGGACTGTGCCGCCGTCCGCTTGGGGCCGTCAAGGGAACCCGCAAGCTAATCACGGGTAATAACCCCGGCGGGGTACGGATCCTGCCGAACCGCCCGCGGACGCCTGGGCGTTCGCGCCCGGCTGCGCCTCCGGGCAGGGGTGGTAGCCCGTGTTCCGTTCGATCAGGCGGGCCCCGGCCGTGTGCCGGGCGGCCCGCTCGGGGTCGCCCGTGGCCCCCGCTATCGCCGCCAGTGCCGTCAGGGCCCGGTGCTCCGTCAGGGCCAGGTCCAGCTCGCGGGCCGT
>NZ_JACBXC010000927.1 GCF_013870535.1 Streptomyces phytophilus
AGGTGCCGCCGCCATCAGTCGTCCTCCTTCAGGAAGCCGCTGCCGCGGCGCATGAGCACGTACGTGAAGGACATCGCGAGCGCGAAGAGCACGAGGGCGATGACGCACGCCGCGCCCGTGTCGAACCGCTGGAAGCCCAGGTGGTAGATGCTCTGCGGGACGGTGAGGGTCGACTTCTCCGGATAGCCGGGCTCGAAGTGCTGGCCGGAGCCGCCGATGACGCCGCTGGCGACCTTCGCGGCCACGATGGGCTCGGTGTAGTACTGCATCGTGGCGATCACGCCGGTGACGACGGCGAAGAGCACGACGGGCCTGATGTTCGGCAGCGTGACGTACCGGAACCGGGACCAGGCGCCGGCGCCGTCCAGCTCGGCGGCCTCGTACTGCTCCTTGGGCACGTCCAGCAGCGAGGCCATGAAGATGACCATGAGGTCGCCGACGCACCACAGCGCGAGGACCGTGAGCGCGGGTTTGGACCACTGGGCGTCGTTGAACCAGCCGGGCTCGCCCAGGCCGAGCCGGTCGAGGAGGGTGTTGACGGGTCCGGTGCCGGGGTTCATCAGGAAGACGAACGACATGGTGGCGGCGACCGGCGGCGCCAGGAACGGCAGGTAGAACAGGGTGCGGAAGACGCCCGCGCCGGTCTTGATCTTCGTGATGACGAGGCCGACGCCGAGCCCGAAGACCGTGCGCAGGGTGACCATCACGGCCACCAGCCACAGGGTGTTGGCCAGGGCGGGCCAGAAGAAGGGGTAGTCGAACAGGACGTAGCGCCAGTTCTTCAGCCCCACCCAGACGGGGTCGGTGAACCCGTCGTACTTCATGAAGGAGAAGTAGACGGTGGCCCCGAGCGGGTAGGCGAAGAAGACGCCGAAGCCGATCAGCCAGGGCGAGAGGAACCCGAGGGTGCGCAGCGCCGCGCGGCGGCGCCGCGCACCCAGGGTGTGGACGGCGGCGGACATCAGCCGGCCTGCGCGTTGTCCTTGTCGATCTGCTCGTCGGCCTGCTCCAGCAGGGACGGCAGATCGTCCTCCTTGCCGTTCTCGTACTTCAGCCCGTAGTCCTGGAGGGTGAGCAGGAAGGCGCCGCCGTTCTTCGACGACGGGGCGTGGCTGGACTCCGGGTGCTGGGCGATGTCGACGAACGTGCGGTAGACCGGGTCGTCGTTGAGCTTCGGGGACTTCAGCGCGGCCAGCGTGGAGGGCACGTTGTGGATGGCGTTGGCGAAGTCCACGACGGCGTCGGTGTCGGTGGTCAGGTACTTCACCAGCTCCCAGGCGGCGTTCTTCTTCTCGCTGGTGGTGGCGATGCCGGTGATGGTGCCGGAGAGGTAGCCCTTGCCGTACGAGTCCGCCTGGTCGTCGGGGACGGGGAAGGGCGCCGCGCCTATCTCGAAGCCGACGTCGGCGTCGGCGGCCATCTTGCCGCGCCACTCGCCGTCCATCTGCATGGCGACCTGGCCGGTGTGGAACGGGTGCTTGGGGCCCCACTCGTCGCCGAAGGTGTTGCGGTACTTGCGCAGCTTCTCGAAGCCGCCGAGGGCGCCGACCATGCCCTTCTGCCACTCGAACATCTCGGCCATGCGCGGGTCGCCGGCGGCGTTGGAGTTGCCCTCGTCGTCGAAGTAGGTGAGGCCGAACTGCCCGCCGTAGTGCTCGACGGTGGTCTCGTAGCCCTGGTAGTTGGGCATGAAGCCGAGCTGTTCGTAGCCGTCGCCGTCGGGCTCGGTGAGCTTCTTGGCGACCTCCTCCAGTTCGGAGAGGGTCTTCGGCGGGGCGTCGATGCCGGCTTCGGCGAAGGCGTCCTTGTTGTAGTAGAGGCCGTAGGCGTCGCCGAGCAGGGGCAGCGCGCAGCGCTTGCCCTCGTACTGGGTGTAGTCGAGCATCGGCGCCGGGAACGTCTCCTCGGGGTCGATGTCCGACTTCTTGAGGAACGGGTCGAGGTCGGCGAGGACGTTGGAGGAGCAGAAGCGGCCGACGTTGTCGGTGGTGAACGAGGAGACCACGTCGGGGGAGTTGGAGCCGCCGGCGCGCAGGCCCTGGTTCAGCTTGTCGTCGTTGACGCCCTTGACGGTCTTGACCGTGATGTTGGGGAACTTCTTCTCGAAGGCGTCGATGTTCGCCTCGATCGCCTCGACCTCGGACGGCGCGCTCCAGCCGTGCCAGAAGGTGAGCGTGACGTCGGCGTCGGGGTCGTCGGAAGCGGAGCCGGAGTCGTTGCTGCCGGTGCAGGCGGCGGCGAGGAGCGACAGCGCGGCCGCGGCGGCGACCGCGGCGGCGGCGCGGGCGCGCGGGCGGGTTGCGGGCATGGTCGTGGTACCTCCTGGCGGATGCAGGGGACATCGGGCGGGTGGGGCGGGAGCAGGCAGCGCGGGTGGGGCGGGAGCAGGCAGCGCGGGTGGGGCGGAAGCAAGCGGCGCGGGTGGGGCGGAAGCAAGCGGCGCGGGTGGGGCGGAAG
>NZ_JACBXC010000928.1 GCF_013870535.1 Streptomyces phytophilus
CGCCACCGGGTCTCCGCGGACCGGCAGGACCCGTCCGGGAACAGTTGGTGGACGGCCTCCGACAGCGGTTCTGAGCCCAGTGCGGCAAGCATGCGCGTCCCCCTCGATCGGCGCTGCACTCGTCCGCCCCGGGGCCGCCGCGCCCCGCCCCGGCGCCCTCCCCCGGCCGCGGCGCCCCGGCCGGTGCTTTTCGTGATCGGATAGCGACTGATCGCCCTAGTGACTGCGGCCTGACGCTGCTCTACATTTCGAGCGCATTGCAAGAGATTGAGAGCTCAGGGGACGGAGCCGCCATGAGTGTGCAAGCACCCCCGGACGCGCCGCGAAAGCCGCGTCCGGAACCGAAGAGCGTCATCCTGTGGACCGCCGTCGCCCTGGTGGGCGCCGTCGGCTGGACCGTGCTGGCGCTCTCCCGGGGCGAGGAGGTCTCGGCGGCCTGGATGGTGGCCGCGGCCCTCGGCTCGTACGCCATCGGCTACCGCTTCTACTCGAAGTTCATCGCCTACCGCGTGCTCAAGGCCGACAAGACGCGCGCCACCCCGGCCGAACGGCTCGACAACGGCATCGACTTCCAGCCGACCGACCGCCGTGTGCTCCTCGGCCACCACTTCGCGGCCATCTCCGGCGCGGGACCGCTGGTCGGCCCGGTGCTCGCGGCGCAGATGGGCTTCCTGCCGGGCACGATCTGGATCGTCGCGGGCGTGATCTTCGCGGGTGCGGTCCAGGACATGGTGGTGCTGTTCTTCTCCACCCGCCGCAACGGCCGTTCGCTCGGCCAGATGGCGCGCGAGGAGATCGGCCCGGTGGGCGGCGCCGCCGCGCTGCTCGCCGTCTTCGCCATCATGATCATCCTGCTGGCGGTGCTGGCGCTCGTCATCGTCAACGCCCTGGCGGAGTCCCCGTGGGGCACCTTCTCCATCGGCATGACGATCCCGATCGCCCTGTTCATGGGCTTCTACCTGCGGATGATCCGGCCGGGCCGGATCGCCGAGGTGTCCCTCATCGGCATCGCCCTGCTGCTGCTCGCGCTGGTCGCGGGCCGGTGGGTGGCCGAGTCCTCGCTCGCGGACACGTTCACGCTGAGCAAGGAGTCGCTGGTCATCTGGATGGTGATCTACGCCTTCATCGCCTCGGTGCTGCCGGTGTGGACGCTGCTCGCGCCGCGCGACTACCTGTCGACGTTCATGAAACTCGGCACCATCGCGCTGCTGTTCATCGGCGTGCTCGTGGCCGCGCCGACGCTGAAGATGGAGGGCGTCACCGACTTCGCCAAGGACGGCACGGGACCGGTCTTCGCCGGCTCGCTCTTCCCGTTCGTCTTCATCACCATCGCCTGCGGCGCCCTGTCCGGCTTCCACGCCCTCATCTCCTCCGGCACCACACCGAAGATGGTGCAGAAGGAGACGCAGGTGCGGATGATCGGCTACGGGTCCATGCTGATGGAGTCCTCCGTGGCGATCGTGGCGATGATCGCCGCGTGCGTGCTGGACCCGGGCCTCTACTTCGCGATGAACTCCGCGCCCACCGTGATCGGCGACACCGCGCAGTCGGCGTCGGAGGCGATCCAGGGCTTCGGGTGGGAGATCACACCGGCGGCACTGCAGGCGGCGGCGGACTCCGTCGAGGAGCCGTCGCTGCTGTCCCGTACGGGCGGCGCACCGACGTTCGCCCTGGGCGTCTCGGAGATCTTCTCCAACGTGACCGGGGACAGCCTCAAGGCGTTCTGGTACCACTTCGCGATCATGTTTGAGGCGCTCTTCATCCTCACCGCGCTCGACGCGGGCACCCGGGTGGGCCGCTTCATGCTGCAGGACACCCTGGGCAACATCTACAAGCCGCTCAAGCGCGTCAGCTGGTGGCCGGGGCTCATCGGCACCAGCGCGGTCGTCGTGGGCCTGTGGGGCTACTTCCTGTGGGTCGGCGTCAACGACCCCCTCGGCGGCATCAACCAGCTCTTCCCGCTCTTCGGCATCACCAACCAGCTGCTCGGCGCGGTCGCGCTGACGATCTGCACGACGCTGCTGATCAAGTCGGGGCGGCTGAAGTGGGCGTGGGTGACGGGCATCCCGCTGATCTGGGTCGCGGTGGTGACGCTCACCGCGAGCTGGCAGAAGGTGTTCTCGGACGACCCGCGGGTCGGCTTCTTCGCCCAGGGCGACGTGGCGCAGGAGGGCATCGACTCCGGCAAGCTGTCGGGGCAGGAGCTGGAGGACGCCGAGACGATCGTCACCAACACGACGGTCGACGGGGTGCTGTCGGCGGTCTTCGCGCTGCTGGTGGTCGTCGTGATTGTGGACGCGGCCCGGGTGTGCGTGAAGTCGCTGCGCAACCCCGACTCCGTCGTCAGCCGCGAGGAGCCGTACCACGAGTCCTCCTTCATCGCGCCGGCGCAACTGATCGCGACCAAGGAGGAGAAGAAGGAGCTGGCCGCGGCCGGGCTGGGCAGCGG
>NZ_JACBXC010000929.1 GCF_013870535.1 Streptomyces phytophilus
CAGTCACCGGGGGGAGCGTAGCGGTGGGTGCCGTCGCGCACCCCGTTCCATACGGCCTCGGCGGTCTCCCGCTCGACCTCGCGGGCGACCATCATCCTGAGCCATCGCTCGTCCTCGTCCCCACGCCGGCCGCCGTATCCCTGGGGCATGGCCTGCGCGGGCAGGAGGTCGGGCAGGTAGCGCGGGTCGGCGACGAGGCTGCCGTAGTCGTAGGTGCTCCGCGGGGCGCGGAGCTGCGCGAGTTGGTTCAGCAGGGCGGTGGTCCGCGGCCGTCCGTAGGACTGCGCCTCTTCGAGCAGGGGCACCGCCTCCTCGTACCGTCCGCGCAGGGCCAGCAGGCGGGCGTCCTCCACCCGGGCTTCCTGCGCGCGCGTGGTGGCGTTCACGAAGTCGGGGCTCTCGGCCCGGTCGCGGTGGAAGCCGCGGTACATGGCCTCCATGTACGCGCGGAACGACGGGTACCGGTCCGGGTCTTCGCCGCTCCAGCCCTTGAAGACGTAGAGCGCCCACTCGCCGTCCGGGCCGACGTCGCCCGGGTCGAGCAGCGCGTGCGAGACGTCGGAGTCCGTCTCCAGCCGGAGCGCCCGCCGCCACATCCCGGCCAGCACCACGTCCTCCTCGCTCGGCGCGTCGCCCAGGTTCTCCTCGTACACCTGGGAATTGCCGTACGGATCCCGGAACCAGTCGATGTCGGCGGCGCCCCCGAGCCAGTACACCCCGGCGGTCTCGTCGACGTGCCACCCGTCGCTCACGGCCAGGAACTCCCGGTACGAGTCCGGCAACCGCCGCCCCAGCCGCTCCTCGGCCGCGGCGATCACCGCCTCCTCCGCGCCGGCCCGCCCGAGCGCGGAGACGGCTGCCCCGCCGGCGTCGTCGCCCTCGTCCTCCTCGTAGTCCTCGTCCGTGGGCGGCACCCACTCCGCCTGCCAACGCCCGAGGAACACACGCCAGTCGAAACCCTCACCGCTCATGCCTGGATCGTGCCATCCGGCACTGACAGACCGGCCGCCGGCGGCCACGTGCTTCCCATGCTCAGCTCCGGTCGAGGTCCAGCGGCGTGGGTTCGAAGGCCCAGTCGAGCGCGAAGTCGGCGACGTCTTCCCAGCCGTCCTCACCGCAGGTCCAGTGGCTGCGGTCGGGGAACTTCAGATACGCGGTGACGGCCCTGGAGTGCTTGGCGTTCTTCCTGTAGTTCTCGTGCTGGACGGCCGCCGGCAGGATGCGGTCCTTGCCGCCGGCGATGAAGAGCAGCGGTGCCCGGTGGCCGTTGGCGAAGTCGTAGGCCGTCGCGGCGTGCGGCGTGACGGCGGCGAAGCCCCCCTGGAACAGGATCCGGCCGGATACGGGGACCGCGTAGCGGTCGTAGACGGCCTTCGACTCCTCTTCACTCAGGTTGTTCGTGAACGCGTAGTGGAACTCCTTCTCGGTGATCGGTACCGCGCGGTTCTTGTTGGCCGGGTTGCGCAGGACCGGGAACATGGCCCTGATCTCGCTGAACGGCAGCGCCCGGACGCCCTTCACCGGCGCGCCGTCGATGGACACCCCGATCGCGCCGTAACCGGCGTCGAGGAGGAGCTGCACGAAGGTGCCGCCGAACGAGTGGCCGATGAGGAGCGGCTTGGTGTCCAGCGCCGCCACCACCTCGACCAGGTGGTCGAAGACCTCGCGCAAGCCCAGCCCCGCCAGCGGCGAGGGGTCGCGGCGCAGCGCCTCGACCCCGTCCTCGCCCGGCCCGATGCCCGGATAGCCGGGCGTGAGCACCTTCAGGCCGCGCTGCTCGTAGCGGGTGACCCAGTGCTCCCACGACAGGGGTGTCGTCCAGAGCCCGTGGACGAGGACGACGGTGTCCGGTGGTGCGGCCTGGTCCATCGTTCCGTCCGTTCTCTCCGGCACCGGCACCGCCGCCCGTGCCCCGGCTCCCCCGACGGGCGGTGCCGCTCGCCTCCCACGCTAGGGACGCGGGTCCCGCGCCACCGCCGCAGAGGGGGCAATCGGGTGACGGCGGCGGGTCACAGGCCGCCGGGCCGGGCCGTGGCGCCCGCTGTCCTCGACGGTCAGCCCGTCAGGACCCGGACGTTGGGGACCGCGCGGGCCAGCGCGAGGACGCCGGCGAACACCAGGGCGACACCGGCGCAGCCGGGGAGCAGCCACCACCCCAGGCGGATGCTCTCGTCGAAGAGGAACACCCCGAGGACGAGGCTCACCGTGGCGTCGCCGATGGTGAGGGCCGGCTGGGAGGCCGCGAGGGGACCGGCCTGCAGGGCGTTCTCCAGCAGCAGCACGGCCGCGATGCCGCAGAGCGCGAACCCGTAGGTCTGCCAGGTCGTCAGGAAGGCGAGCAGGCCGTCGTGGATCAGGACGTACGTGGCGGTCTTCAGCTGGGCGGCGGTCAGCGCGTTGCCCACGGCGGACGCCGCGCCCAGGACGACCGCGCGCAGCAGGCCGG
>NZ_JACBXC010000093.1 GCF_013870535.1 Streptomyces phytophilus
CCCTCGGCCTCGCCGTCGGCTCCGCCGGCGGCGGCGGACCCGCGGCCGTCGCCGCCATGGGCCAACTGCGCGCGGGACTGCGCGCCTACGCCGTCATGGAGGGCGAGGACCCCGTCGCCGTCCTCTCCGACCTCGAACTCCTCATGCGGCTCACCGAACCCGGCCGCCGCGCCACCGCCCTCTTCGCGTACGCGCCGCCCGGCCGCCGCAGCATCGTCGTCGCCGGCGCCGGACACTGCCCGCCGCTCGTCACCGGCCCCTGGCGCACCGAGTACGCCGAGACCACCCTGTCCGCGCCGCTCGGCATGCTCACCTGCTGGGAAGCGCCCAGCGTCACCATCGACCCGGCACCAGGAGAAACCGTCCTCCTCTACACCGACGGCCTCCTCCACCGCACCGGCCGGCCCACCGACCAGGCCATGACCCGCCTCCACCACGCCGCCGCCACCGCCCCCGGACCCGTACGCGACGACCCTGAGGCGCTCACCGACCACGTCCTCGCCCGCCTCCTGCCCCCCGGCCCCGACGAGGGCGCCGGCCACCCCGAGGACGTCGTCCTGCTCGCCGTCCAGCTCACCGCCTGACCGCACGTGCCGCGGCGCGCCCGCCGTCGTTCGAAACGTCACTGCTCGCGGGGTCTGCGCGGCGCGCCCCCCGCCGTACGCTGGAGGCGGCCGACGCATCGCAGAGGAGGAAGCCGTGACCGAGGAGCAGCCGCAGACCCGGACGTCCGAGACCGCGGAGACCGCGGGACCCGGGCAGACCCCGCCCGGGGAGATCGCGGAAAGCGCCGAAGGCGCGGAGGACACCCACGGCGCGGAAGGCACCGAGGACACCGGGGGCACCGCGGACACCGGGGACACCGCGGACAAGCCCGTCAAGCAGCGCAAGAACGGCCTCTACGGCGGCCTCTCCGACGAACTCGCCGAGAACATGAAGTCCGGCTGGGCCGACACCGAACGCCACGGCCTCCAGCCCCTCCCGCAGGCCGCGTACGCCGCCGCCCGCCGCGCCGCGCTCTCCGCCCGCTT
Source organism: Streptomyces phytophilus (assembly GCF_013870535.1). Taxonomy (GTDB): domain Bacteria; phylum Actinomycetota; class Actinomycetes; order Streptomycetales; family Streptomycetaceae; genus Streptomyces; species Streptomyces phytophilus. The sequence continues at coordinate 1,032 of NZ_JACBXC010000093.1, forward strand.
CCCCGGCGAACGCCTCGTCGTCCCCGCCGGCAACCTCAAGGTCCGGGCCAACGACACCGAGTACCCCTTCCGGCCCTCCTCCGACTACGCCTACCTGACCGGCGACCAGACCGAAGACGGCGTGCTCGTCCTGGAGCCCGCCACCACCGGCGACGGCGAACCGGGCCACGAGGCGACCGCCTACCTGCTGCCGCGCTCCGACCGCACCAACGGCGAGTTCTGGCTCTCCGGCCAGGGCGAGCTGTGGGTCGGCCGGCGCAACAGCCTCACCGAGAACGAGAAGCTGCTCGGCCTGCCCGTCAAGGACGTCCGCAAGCTCACCGAACACCTGGCGGAGGCCACCGGTCCCGTACGGCTGCTGCGCGGCTACGACGCGGCCGTCGACAAGGCGCTCGTCGACAAGGTCACCGCGGAACGGGACGAGGAATTCCGCGTCTTCCTCTCCGAGATGCGGCTCCTCAAGGACGAGTTCGAGATCGCGGAGATGGAGTACGCGTGCGAGTCGACCGCGCGCGGCTTCGAGGACGTCGTGAAGATCCTCGACCGGGCCGAGGCCACCAGCGAGCGCTACATCGAAGGCACATTCTTCCTCCGCGCCCGCGTCGAGGGCAACGACGTCGGCTACAGCTCCATCTGCGCCGCCGGCCCGCACGCCACCACGCTGCACTGGGTGCGCAACGACGGCGCCGTCCGCTCCGGCGAACTGCTCCTCCTCGACGCCGGCGTCGAGACCCGCAACCTCTACACCGCCGACGTCACCCGCACCCTCCCCATCGACGGCACGTTCACGCCGCTCCAGCGGCGGATCTACGACGCCGTGTACGAGGCGCAGGAGGCGGGCATCGCCGCCGTCCGGCCGGGCGCGGCGTACCGCGACTTCCACGACGCGGCGCAGCGGGTGCTGGCGGCGCGGCTCATCGAGTGGGGGCTGCTGCAGGTCGAGGACGTGGACAAGGTGCTGGAACTGGGCCTCCAGCGGCGCTGGACGCTGCACGGCACCGGGCACATGCTCGGCATCGACGTCCACGACTGCGCCGCGGCCCGCACCGAGGAGTACGTGGGCGGCACGCTGCGCGCGGGGATGTGCCTGACGGTGGAGCCGGGGCTGTACTTCCAGTCCGACGACCTGACGGTGCCGGAGGAGTACCGGGGCATCGGCGTGCGGATCGAGGACGACATCCTGGTGACGGAGGACGGGCGGCGGAACCTGTCGGACCAGCTGCCGCGGCAGGCGGACCAGGTCGAGGCGTGGATGGCGCGCCTGCGCGCCTGACGGAGCCGGCGAGCTGGTGAGTCGGCGAGCGGCGGATTGCTGACCGTGCGGGTCGGCCGGCGGATTGCCCACCGCGCGGGCGGGCTCGCGGACTGGCCGCTCGGCGGCGGGAATTCGTGCAAACCTTCCGCGCCCGGAATGCGTCTTCTCCAGTGCACCGGCCGGTGTCCGCCCGTACGCACCGGCCGGTGCTCCGCTCCGCTCTACTCGATGACGGCTGACAGATTTTGAAATCCGTCAGTCGTCATCCGTTAGCTGTCATTCGCCAGCTGTCGCCCCGCTCAGCGGCAGCCGCACCGTGAACAGCGCCCCGCCCCCCGGCGCCTCGGCGACGCCGATCGTCCCCCCGTGGCGTACGACCACGTTGCGGACGATCGCCAGGCCCAGGCCCGCGCCGCCCTCGTCGCGGCTGCGCGCGTCGTCGAGGCGGACGAACCGTTCGAAGATCCGCTCCCGGTCCGCCGGCGGCACTCCCGCGCCGTCGTCCGCGACCTCCAGCACCGCCCACGCGCCCTCGCGGCGCACCCGGACGTCGACCCGGCCGGCGGCGTGCCGTGCCGCGTTGTCCAGCAGGTTGCCGAGGACGCGCTCCAGTTGGCTTCGCGAGCCGGACACCGTGGCGTCGGCCAGTTCCCCGGCCACGACCGCCACCCGGCCCCCGGGTCCCTCGGCGCCGTCCGGGCCGCCCTCCGCGTTCCGGCGCTCCACATCCTTGCGCACCAGCGCGCCCAGTGCGACCGGCTTGCCCGCGGGCTCCTCCCCGGCGTCCAGCCGGGCCAGCAGCAGCAGGTCGGCCGCGAGGTGCTGGAGCCGTACGGTGTCCGCCACCGCGCCGTCGAGGTCGAGGAGTTCGGGGTGGGCGGCGGCGACCTCCAGCTGGGTGCGCAGCGAGGCGATGGGGCTGCGCAGTTCGTGGGAGGCGTCGGCGACGAAGCGGCGCTGGCGTTCGACGGACTTCTCCAGCGCGGTCAGGGTCTCGTTGGTGGTACGGGCCAGCCGGGCGACCTCGTCGCGCGTGGCCGGCTCCGGCACCCGGCGGGACAGGTCCGTGGACGCGGTGATCGCGGCCATCTCGCCGCGGATGCCCTCGACCGGCCGCAGCGCGCGCCGCGTGACCAGCCAGGTCACGCCGCCCACGACGGCGAGCAGCGGCACCAGCCCGGCGAGCATGGCGCGGCCGGCGGTGCCGACGGCGTTCTGCTCGGTGTCGAGGGGGACGCCGGCCCAGACGGTGTAGGTCCGGCCGTCGGGGGAGGTGACCTTGAGGCCGGCGAAGCGGTAGTCGCCGCGTTCGCCGTCGAGTACCGCCGTGCCGTCCTCGCCTTCCGGCGAGTCCTCGACCTCGCCGCGGCGCGGCGCCGGGTCGTCGTCCCCGGAGTCGTCGGAGTCGTCGGAGTTCGAGTCGTCGGCGGAGTCGTCGGCGGAGTCGTCGGCGGAGTCGTCGGCGGAGTCGTCCGTGGAGTCGTCGTCCGCTTCGTCCTCGGCGTCGTCGGCGGCGTCTTCCGCGTCGTCCGCGTCGTCGTCGCGGTCCCCGCCGTTGTCGTCCGAGTCGTCCGAGTCCCCCGTACGGCTCGGTGTCGGTGTCGGCGTCTGGCTGGGCGTCGGCGGTGCCGGGCTTTCCGTGCGGGTCTCCGGCGGGGGCGTGGCGGCGGGGCCGCCGGCGCCGGTGACGCGGCCGAGGTCCTCGCTGGCGAGCACGATCTCGTCGTTGTCGTCGCGTACGACCACGGGGTTGTCGCCGGGGAGGTCGAGGTCTTCGAGCGGGATGCCGTTGCTCAGCTCCGTGGCGGTGCGGCGGGCGTTGACCTCGGCCTGGAGGGCGGCCTGGTCCTGGAGGTTGGAGCGGAGTACGAGCAGGACGGCGACGCCCGCGGCGACGAGCGCCAGGGCGACGACGGCCGTCGCGCCGACCGCGGCCTTGGCGCGTACGGAGGAGAAGGGGCTACGCACGGGAACTGCCGCCCGCGTCCGGGTCGGCGAGGCGGTAGCCGGCGCCGCGTACGGTCTGGATGGTGCGGGCGCCGAGTTTGCGGCGCAGGGCGCTGACGTAGACCTCGACGATGTTGGGGTCGCCGTCGTACGCGAAGTCCCAGGCGTGTTCGAGGATCTCGGACTTGGCGACGACCTCGCCGGTGCGCTGCGCCAGCACTTCGAGGACCGCGAACTCCTTCGTCGTCAGCGTCACCTCCGTCTCGCCGACGTGCACCCGCCGGGCGGCGGGGTCGACGGCGAGGGAGCCGATGCGCAGGACGGGGGCGGCGGTGCGGCCGCGGCGGCGCAGGAGGGCGCGTACGCGAGCGAGGAGGACGACGTAGCTGAAGGGCTTGGTGAGGTAGTCGTCGGCGCCGGTGTCGAGGCCCTCGGCCTCGTCGTACTCGCCGTCCTTGGCGGTGAGCATGAGGATGGGGGTCTCGTCGCCGGCGGCGCGGAGTGCGGCGCAGACGCGGTAGCCGTTGAGGCCGGGGAGCATGATGTCGAGGACGATGAGGTCGTAGTCGGTCTCGGTGGCGCGGTGGAGACCTTCGACGCCGTCGTGGACGACGTCCACGGCGAAGCCCTCGGCGGCGAGCCCGCGGGCGAGGGAGGTGGCGAGGCGTCGTTCGTCCTCGACGATCAGCAGTCGCATGCCCCAAGGGTCGCAAACGGAAGCTGAAGAACCCTTCAGGTGGCTTCAGGGTGCCTTCAGGGTCGCTCAGGCAGCTTGGTCTCTGTCAGCACACAGCGGCACGAGCCGTCGGACGCAGGAGGAACCCTCATGAAGCGCAACATCGTCATCGCCGCCGTCGCCTCGGCCGCTCTGATCACGGGTGGCACGGTGACCGCGGTCGCGGCCTCGAACGGCGACAGCGGGGCGGACGCCGCCTCGGTACCGGCGGATGTGCAGGTCGGCGACGACGACGGCCGTGACGACGACTCCGACGACCGGGACGACGGCCGGGACGACCGCGACGACGACGACCGCGCCGAGGCCGAGGCGCTCGCCGCCGCGAAGGTCGGCGTCGACGACGCGATCGCCGCGGCGCTGCAGGAGCGGGCCGGCACGGTGGAGTCGGCGGAGTTCGACGGCGACGACCGCGGCGGGGCCCACAAGTGGGAGATCGACATCCTCGGCGAGGACGGCAAGTGGTACGAGGTGAACGTCGACGCCGCCAGCGGCGACGTGGTGGCCGACCGCGCCGACGACAGCGACGACCGGGACGACCGCGATGACCGCGATGACGACCGGGACGACAAGGACGACCACGACGACCGGGACGACGACGGTGACGACGACTCCGACGACTCCGACGACTCCGACGACCGCGACGACGACTGACCCGGCAGCCGTACCCTCCGGGCCGGCCCGACCGCCGCACCCCGCCCCCGCCCCCGCCCCCGTCCCTGTCCCCGTCTCCCTCCCAGACCCCCGAACCCCCTGATCCATCCCCCCGGCCCCCGGCGGCCGGCGCCCCGTGACACTCCCCGGTTCACACGGAGGCGCCCCGCCGGGGGCTTCCCCCTGTGCGCGTACGCGCCGGAGGCCGGCCCCGGGGCCCCGTGCCCCCGGCGCCGGCCTCGTGCCGCCACCCGCTACCCCTTGCCGGTGGCGCGTCCGTACTGGAACAGCGCCCAGGTCACACAGCCGAAGGAGAGCACGGTGACGACGGAGCGGACGTTGTTCCAGCGCACCCACCTGTCCTCCACCCGCTCGCGCAGCCCGGCCAGGTCCTTGATCCGGTCGACGGCGCCGGCGGCGTCGAGGTCGTTGTTCATCGGCACGTTGACGGCGAAGGTGATGGCGAACATGGCCACGTACAGGACGAGTGCGGCGATCAGCCACGGCAGCGTCTTCGACCTCTGGTCGCCGTCCGCGCCGAGGAGGAGTCCGCCGGCCAGCAGCAGGAAGAGGAAGGCGCCACCGAAGGTGAGGGCGAACCAGCCGTTCATCATCGCCCGGTTCATCTGCTGGAAGCTCTCGACGAAGGTGCGGTCGGAGGCGCGGGCGAGGCCGGGCATCACCGAGTACGACCAGACGTAGAAGAGTCCCGCGCTCAGTCCCGTGGTGAGGACGGCCGCGAACAGCGCGCCCGTACGGAGGTCAGACATTCCAGGCTCCTTTCTCGGCCGCTTCGCGCACGAAGTCGGCGAAGTCGCGGGGGGCGCGTCCCAGGGCCTGCTGTACGCCGTCGGTGAGGTGGGCGTTGCGGCCGTCGAGTATGCGGGTGAAGAGTTCGGCGAAGATCTCGACGACGTCGGGCGGGAGGTGCGCGGCGGCGGCGGTGCGGAACCCTTCGGGGGTGACGGGCACGTAGCGTACGTCGCGGCCGGTGGCCCGGCTGATCTCGGCGGCGGCGTCGCCGAAGGTGAGCAGCCGGGGGCCGCTCAGTTCGTACGTGGTGCCACTGTGCCGGTCCTCGGTGAGGGCCGCGACCACGACGTCGGCGATGTCGCGGGTGTCGATGAAGGGCTCGGGGACGTCGGCGGCGGGCAGGACGAGTTCGCCGGAGAGTACGGGGTCGAGGAGGAAGTCCTCGTCGAAGTTCTGCATGAACCAGGCGCAGCGGACGATGGTCCACTGGGCGCCGGAGTCCTTGACGGCGTCCTCGCTGGGGATGCACTCGGGTTCGCCGCGGCCGGAGAGGAGGACGAAGCGCTGCACTCCGGCGCGTACGGCCGTCTCGGTGAACGCGCGGATGGCCGGGGCGGCGGCGGGGTCGGCGAGGTCGGGGGCGTAGGTGAGGTAGGCGGCGCGGACGCCGTGGAGTGCGGCGGTCCAGGTGTCGGGGGCGTGCCAGTCGAAGGGGGTGTCGCTGCGGCGGGAGACGGCGCGTACGGCGTGGCCGCGGGCGGTGAGCGTCTCGGTGACGTGGCGGCCGGTCTTGCCGGTGCCGCCGATGATGAGGTTGGTGTGCCGCTCGGTGTGTGTCATGGGTCCAGTGAAGCGGCGGCGGGCTGGACGCTCCATGGCTGAAAGGCTCGCCGGCATACGTGAGCGTCTACTCTGGTGTGTATGGACTCGATTGCCGGTCTTCTCGACAGTCCGCGCGCACACGGCGCGTTGATGATCCGTGCGCTCCTGGAGCCGCCGTGGTCGGTGCGGGTCGTGGACCGGGCGCCGCTGTCGATCGTGGCGCTGGCGAGCGGCACGGCGTGGGTGACGTACGAGGGCGCGGAGCCGGTGCGGGTCGGGGAGGGTGAGATCGCGATCATGCGCGGCCCGGATCCGTACGTCTTCTCCGACGATCCGGCGACGGCGCCGCAGGCGGTGATCCACGCGGGCGGGCGCTGCGAGACGCCCGACGGGCAGAGCCTCGCGGAGGAGCTGGATGCGGATGTGCGGACGTGGTCGCACGGCGGTGGCGGCTCGGCGCGGATGCTGATCGGTTCGTACGAGAACGCCGGGGAGATCGGTGCGCGGCTGCTGGATGCGCTGCCGCGGCTGGTGGTGGTGACGAAGGACATGTGCGACTGCCCGGTGCTGCCGGTGCTGGAGGAGGAGATCGGGCGGAACGGGCCGGCGCAGCGGGTGGTGCTGGACCGGTTGCTGGATCTGCTGGTGGTGGCGGCGCTGCGGGCGTGGTTCGCGCGGCCGGAGGCGCGGGCGCCGGGGTGGTATCGGGCACAGGGGGATCCGGTGGTGGGCCGGGCTCTTAAGTTGTTGCACAACAATCCGGCGCATCCGTGGACGGTGGCGGAGCTGGCGGTGCGGGCGGGGGTGTCGCGGGCGGCGCTGGCGCGGCGGTTCGCGGAGTTGGTGGGGGAGCCGCCGATGACGTATCTGACGGGGTGGCGGCTGGCGTTGGCGGCGGATCTGCTGCGGGAGCCGGACGCGACGGTGGGTGCGGTGGCGCGGCGGGTGGGGTACGGGAGTCCGTTCGCGTTGAGCACGGCGTTCAAGCGGGTGCACGGGGTGAGTCCGCAGGAGCACCGGCTGGCGGCGGTGGGGGCGTAGAGGGGTAACGCGGTCCTACGGCGCGGGGGCTGTGGGCCGGGTGCGTACGGGGCGCGGGTGACCGCCGTCCGGCCGCGCATGATGAGCAGGGGCGCGTACCGCGTGCCAGTGTCGGAACATGACCGTCCGTACGGCTTCCCGGCGCCTCCACTGGTCGGTCGTCGTGCCGCCGGCCGCCGCCGTGGTGCTCGTCTTCACCTGGCAGCGTTCGCTCTCCGGTGTCCTGACGGGTGTCGTCTCCTTCTTCCTCATCACCGCCGTGCTCGCCGCGGTGCATCACGCGGAGGTGGTCGCGGAGCGGATCGGGCAGCCGTACGGGGCGCTGGTGCTGGCGGTGGCGGTGACGGTCATCGAGGTCGCGCTGATCGTCACGATGATGGTCGACGGGGGCGAGAAGTCGAGCGCGCTGGCCCGTGACACGGTCTTCGCCGCGGTGATGATCACGTGCAACGGGATCGTGGGCATCAGTCTGCTGCTGGTCGCGCTGCGCCGCGGGGAGGCGTTCTTCAGCGCGGAGGGTACGGGGACGCAGCTGGCGACGGTGACGACGCTGGCGGGGCTGAGTCTGGTGCTGCCGACGTTCACGACGAGCGAGCCGGGCCCGGTGTTCACGACGCCGCAGCTGGCGTTCGCGGCGCTGGCGTCGATCGCGTTGTACGGGATGTTCGTGGCGACGCAGACGGTGCGGCACCGGGAGGAGTTCCTGCCGGTGACGCCGGGCGGGGAGGTGATCGACGACCTGGACGACCCGGCGCACCGGCCGTCGGCGCGTACGGCGTGGCTCGGTCTCTGGCTGCTGATGCTGGCGCTGGTGTGTGTGGTGGGGCTGGCGAAGGGGGTGTCGCCGGCGATCGAGGACGGGCTCGACGCGGCGGGGCTGCCGCGCTCCGCGGTGGGTGCGGCGATCGCGCTGCTGGTGCTGCTGCCGGAGTCGATCGCGGCGGTGCGGGTGGCGGGCCGGGACCGGGTGCAGACGAGCCTGAACCTGGCGTACGGGTCGGCGATCGCGAGTATCGGGCTGACGATTCCGACGGTGGCGATCGCGTCGATCTGGCTGACGGGGCCGCTGGAGCTGGGGCTGGGCGAGAGCCAGTTGGTGCTGCTGACGATGACGGTGCTGGTGGGGACGCTGACGGTGACGCGCGGGCGGGCGACGCTGCAGCAGGGCGGGGTGCATCTGGCGTTGTTCGCCGCGTACCTGGTGCTGGCGGTGCTGCCGTGAGGGGGTGGTGCCGTGAGGGGGTGCGGGGGCGGGCGGGAAGGGCGGGGGGTGCGGGCCTCGTTCGGGTGTATCCGCGGTGCGGGGGCGGGGGGTGTCGCGGACGCTGGGGTCATGCGTCTGGACAGCGGGGACGGCCTGGGTGGCAGCGGGGCGGCTGACGGCGGGGTGCCCGGGGGCGGTACGGGGGGCGGGGGCGGGGCCGGGGGGTTCCTCCGGGAGGTGCGCGACGCGGTGACGCCGCGGTCGGCGCTGCTGGTGCTGGGGGTGCTGGCGCTGGGGGTGTTGTTCATCGCCTCGTACGCCGGTGCTTTCCACTCGCCGAAGCCGAAGGACATCCCGTTCGGGGTCGTCGCCCCGGCGCAGGTGCGGGGGGAGGTGGTCGGGCAGTTGGACGGGCTGCGGGGTTCGCCGCTGGCGGCGCGGGCGGTGGCGTCGCGGGAGGCGGCGGTGGGGGAGATCCGGGAACGGAAGCTGGACGGCGCACTGGTCGTCGACCGGCGGGAGCGGACGGACGTGCTGCTGGTCGCGAGCGGCGGCGGGCAGTCGCTGGCGGACGCGGTGCGGGAGGTCGTGGTCTCGGCGGAGCGGGCGCAGGGGCGGGGCGTACGGACGGTGGACGTGGCCGCGGCGGACGCGGGGGACGCGCGGGGGCTGTCGGCGTTCTACCTGGTCGTGGGGTGGTGCGTCGGCGGGTACCTGTGCGCGGCGATCCTCGCGGTCAGCTACGGCGCCCGCCCGTCGGATCCGCGGCGGGCGGTGGTCCGGCTGGCGGTGCTGGTGCTGTACGCGATCGCGCTGGGGGTGCTGGGCGCGGTGGTCATCGGGCCGGTGCTGGGGGCGCTGCCGGGCAGTGTGGCGGGGCTGGCGGCGCTCGGGGCGCTGGTGGTGTGCGCGGCGGGGGCGACGACGTTCGCGTTCCAGGGGATGCTGGGCGTCGTCGGGATCGGGGTGACGGTGCTGGTGATCGTCATCGCGGGGAACCCGAGCGCGGGCGGGGCGTATCCGTATCCGCTGCTGCCGCCGTTCTGGCGGGAGATCGGACCGGCGCTGATCCCGGGTGCGGGGACGTGGACGGCGCGCTCGATCGCGTACTTCGGAGGGCGGGCGATGACGGGTCCGCTGCTGGTGCTGGGGGCGTGGGCGGTGGGCGGGGCGGTGCTGACGCTGCTCTTCGCCCGGGTCCGTACGTCGGACGCCCGGCGCGCGGTCT
>NZ_JACBXC010000930.1 GCF_013870535.1 Streptomyces phytophilus
CCGCGTGCAGCTGCGCGCGTACGCCAGCACGGCGGCGCGGTGCCGCCGGTACAGCTCGTCGAGCGCCGCGTCGGCGGTGCCGGGGAGCGCGTCGCGTATCAGGGCGGTCAGCTCGGCGTCACCGGTGTCGCCGGCGGCGGCGCCGGGCGCCGGAAGGGCGGTCGGGCTTTCGGACATGGCGGTCATTCCATGAGGGAGGAGAGGGCGAAAGAACGCTTGTCGGGGAGGGAGCGGGTCGCGGGCGGCTCATCCCGCGACGATGCGAATCCGTTATGCGGCCGGGTTGTCGACCCGTCAAAAGTGCAAGTGCCCGCGGTTACCGGGACCTTGGCTTGCCATGTGACGTGTGTAATTTTACATGGCACCAAGCCCGTGTGCATGACAGTCAGAACCGGCTGTGCGGCGCACGCGGAACCCACGAACTCGGAGGCTCACTTGATAGCCAAACCCCCCATTTCGAGAACGGGGTTCTACCTTCTGGTAGTCGCCCTGGTCATGTGTCTGGGGGCGGGGTACGCACTGGTCGCCCCCGCCGCAGAAGCCACCGCCGCGCCGGGCAAGGCGCCCGCGCCGAAGTCGATCCCCGCACCCAAGCAGGCCACCCCCGACGCAATCGCCGCCGGCCTGGCGCCCGGCGACCCCGCGACGACGGCCGAGCTGAAGGCGGACGCCACCCTCCTCCCGCCCCAGGAAGCCGGCACCGACGCCACCGCGCGCAAGCTGGCCCGTACCGCCGCGGCGGGTCCCGACGCGGCGGAGTGCAACGTCGGCGACTTCACCTCCAAGACCGGCGCCGCGCTGGTCGACCAGATCAAGGCGTCGGAGACGGCGTGCGTCAACACGCTGTTCACCGTGACCGGCGGCGACGCGCGCGCGCTCTTCCAGGAGCAGCAGATGGTCACGGTGGCCGACGCCTACCGCGACCTCGCCTCGTCCTACCAGGGCGACAACAGCTCGTCGATCACCCAGGTCGTCCTGTACCTGCGCGCCGGCTACTACGTGCAGTACGGCGACCCCGACGGCGTCGGCGAGTACGGCCCGGCGCTGAAGACCGCCATCCAGGGCGGCCTGGACGCCTTCTTCAACTCCTCCCGCGCGTACGACGTGACGGAGGCCAACGGCCAGACGCTCTCCGAGTCGGTCATCCTGATCGACAGCGCCATGGAGAACGCCCGCTACCTGGAGGTCGTCAAGAAGCTGCTGACCGGCTACGACTCCTCGTACGACGAGTTCTACTGGATGGTCAACGCCGTCAACAGCACCTACACCGTGATCTTCCGCGGCAACTGGGTGCCGGAGTTCATCGACGCCGTGGCCGCCGACCAGAGCCTGCTCACCCTCCTGCGCGACTTCGCCACCTCCCACAAGGACCTCATCGGCACCGACAAGCAGTTCCTGACCACCAACGCCGGCCGCGAGCTGGGCCGGTTCCTCCAGCACGACCAGCTCCGCGAGGCGGTCCGCCCGCTGGCCAAGGAGCTGCTCGACGCCACCTCCCTCGACGACACCGCCACCGCGGCGCTGTGGGTCGGCGTCGCCGAGATGACGGACGCCTTCGACAAGGAGAACTGCGACTTCTTCGGCACGTGCGACCTGCAGGAGCGCGTACGTGAGGCGGTGCTGCCGGTCAAGCACACCTGCGCCGACACCCTGGAGATCGCGGCGCAGAAGCTGACGGACGAGCAGCTCGGGCTGGCCTGCACGAGCATGCTCGGGCAGGACGAGTTCTTCCACGGCGTGGCCAAGGACAACGGCCCTGTCGCGGACGACAACAACACCAAGCTGGAGGTCGTCGCCTTCGACTCCAGCCTCGACTACCAGACCTACGCCGGCGTCATCTTCGGCATCGACACCAACAACGGCGGTATGTACCTGGAGGGCGACCCGGCAAAGGAAGGCAACCTGCCGCGCTTCATCGCCTACCGCGCCGAATGGGCCGACGACTTCGAGATCTGGAACCTCAACCACGAATACACGCACTACCTCGACGGCCGCTTCAACATGTACGGCGACTTCGAGGAGAACATGAAGACCCCGACCGTCATGTGGGTCGAGGGCTTCGCCGAGTACATCAACTACTCGTACCGCGACCTGCCCAACGAGAAGGCCGTCGAGGAGGCGGGCAACAACACCTACGCCCTCAGCACGCTCTTCGACACCACCTACGAGAACACCAACACCACCCGCACGTACCAGTGGGGTTACCTGGCGGTCCGCTACCTCATCCAGTCCCACCCGGATGACGTCGCCACGCTGCTGGGCCACTACCGCACCGGTGACTGGGAAGCCGCGCGCACGCTGCTGACCAGCACCATCGGCAACCGCTACGACGCCGACTTCGCCGACTGGCTGAGCAAGTGCTCGGCCGGCGACTGCGGCACCGCCGCCGCGCGGTAGACCCCGGAACGGCCCGGTGCCCCGACCGCGACCCGCGGCCGGGGCACCG
>NZ_JACBXC010000931.1 GCF_013870535.1 Streptomyces phytophilus
AGCCCGCGGCCGCCTCCGGGCGTCAGCCCGCGGCGGACCGCAGCACCGCCACCAGCCGCTCCGGCTCCCGCGTGGACAGGTAGAGATACGGCGTCGGATCCTCCGGATCCGTGACCTCCACCCGCACCGCCGTCGGGATGTACCCCCGCAGCAGCATGTACGCGCGCGTGTCCGCCTTGTGCGTACGCCAGGCCCGCGCCTCCTCCGCGTCCAGCGCGTGCGCCTCGCCCAGCGCCGTGAGCGGGATCCGGGCGTCGTCGGTGACGAGCTTCCCGGCGACGACGCGGATCCGCGCCGAGCCGTACGAGCTGACGCCCACCGCCGCCAGCGCCGTCCCGCCGGCGAGCCCGGCGAGCAGCGGCAGCGTCCCGAACGGCGTCAGCATCAGCGCCAGGCACACCCCCGTGCCCACCGCCAGGCCCCACCAGGACCGCGGTGCGCTCAGCCGCTCCTCGTAGCTCTGCGTCGTCTCCATGGCCCCCAGCCTCCCACGGCCGCCGCCCGCGCTTCGGCCGCGGGTCGGGTGCGCAGGTAGGCTCTGGCCGCGTGACTGCAAGTGACAAGCTGACCCCGCCGCCCGGCGCCGCGCAACCCGTGCGGCACCCGGACGCCCCGGCGCCCGGTGAGCTCCTCGGCACCCACTACGACCAGTGCTTCGGCTGCGGTGGCGAGGAGGAGCACGGCCTGCACGTGGCCGCGCGGGCGGGCGAGGGCGTGAGCGTGACCGCCGAGTTCACCGTCAGGGCCGCCCACCAGGGCGCCCCGGGCCTGGCCCACGGCGGGGTGCTCACCTCCGCGCTCGACGAGACGCTGGGCGCGCTGAGCTGGCTGCTGCGCGCGATCACGGTGACCGGCCGGCTGGAGACCGACTTCCTGCGCCCGGTGCCCGTGGGCACCACGCTGCACCTGGCGGCCCACGTCCGCGCCGTCGCCGGCCGCAAGATCTACTCCACCGCCACCGGCCGCCTGGACTCCCCGGAAGGACCGGTGGCCGTCCGCGCCGACGCCCTGTTCGTGGAGGTCAAGGTCGACCACTTCGTCGCGCACGGCCGGGACCGGGAGATCCAGGCCGCGATGGCGGACCCCGACCAGGTCAGGCGGGCCCGGGCCTTCGAGGTGAACCCGTGAGCGCGGGGCGGGAGCCGGTGGACGTGCTGATCCGCCGCGTCGACCCCGAGGTACCGATCCCGGCGTACGCGCACCCGGGTGACGCGGGCGTCGACCTCGTCACCACCCGGCCCGCGGAGCTGCCCCCCGGCGAGCGCGTCATCCTGCCCACCGGCATCGCCATCGCGCTGCCCGACGGCTACGCCGCGTTCGTCCACCCGCGCTCCGGTCTCGCGGCCCGTTGCGGCGTGACGCTCGTGAACGCCCCGGGGACGGTGGATGCCGGGTACCGTGGGGAGATCAAGGTGAACGTGGTCAACCTCGACCCGCGCCGCCCGGTGCGTTTCGAGCGTTTCGACCGGATCGCCCAGCTGGTGATCCAGCAGGTGGAGAAGGCCCGCTTCCACGAAGTGGCCGAACTCCCCGGCTCCGCCAGGGGCGAGGGCGGGCACGGGTCGACCGGAGGGCACGCTTCCCTCGGGGACCGGAAGACCGTTCATGGATACGCTTCGGTCATTGCCGACCGGGAAGGACAGTGACGTGTTCGGACGTCGTCGCAAGGGGCAGGAGGAGCCCGTCGACAAGCTCGCCGACGGCGTGACCGCCGAGGACGCCGAGGAGTCGGCGGACGAGCCGGAGGACGGGGAGGAGCGCAGGTACGCCCTGCCCCCCGAGGAGCGGCCCGAGGGGCCGTGGGACATCGGCGAGGTCGAGGACGCCACCCGCGGCCGCGTCGACCTCGGCGGGCTGCTCGTCCCCGGGGTCGAGGGCATGGAACTGCGCGTCGAGGTGGCGGGCGAGTCGATCGTCGCCGCGACCGTGGTGCTGCGGGACAGCGCGATCCAGCTGCAGGGCTTCGCCGCCCCGAAGAACGAGGGCATCTGGGGCGAGGTCCGCACCGAGATCGCCAACGGCATCACCAAGCAGGGCGGCATCATCGACGAGCGCAAGGACAGCCTCGGCTGGGAGCTGCGCGCGCAGGTGCCGGTCAAGCTGCCCGACGGCAAGAGCGGCATGCAGGTCGTGCGATTCGTCGGCTGCGACGGCCCGCGGTGGTTCCTGCGCGGGGTCATTTCCGGCCACGCTGCGGTGCAGCCGCAGGCGGCGGGCGTGCTGGAGAAGATCTTCCGCGAGACCGTGGTGGTACGCGGCGACGGCCCGATGGCGCCGCGCGACCCGATCGTGCTCCAGCTGCCGACGGACGCGCAGATGGTGCCGGACGGGGTGCAGCAGGACGAGGCGAGCGAGGGCTCGCGGTTCGCGGGCGGCATCGACTCGCTGGCGCGCGGCCCGGAGATCACCGAGGTGCGCTGAGCGCTCCGCGCGGATGCG
>NZ_JACBXC010000932.1 GCF_013870535.1 Streptomyces phytophilus
CTGCCTGATCGGGCAGTTGGAGCTGCAGTACCAGCCGCAGCCGGCGCGGGTCGCGCTCGACTCGCTCGCCGACACCGCCCGGGCCCACGCCAAGACGGCGGCGGGCAGGCCGTTTCGCTGGCTGCGGCAGGAGCGGGAGCTGACCGCGCCCCGCAGACCCCCCCTCCACCGGGCCTTCGACCAGCTCGCACTGGGGTCCTTCAACGAGAAGCTGGTGATCGAGGCCATCAGGGTGGCCGGCTCGCTCAGCCGGGTCGCAATCGCGGAGCGTACGGGCCTGACGCCGCAGGCCGTCTCGCGTATCACCCGCAACCTGCTCACCACCGGCTTCCTCAGCGCCGACCGACCCCGCTCCCGGAGCGAGGGCCTGGGCAAGCCGCGCATACCGCTGCGCCTGCGGCCCGATGCGGCCTGCGCCATCGGCATCCACGTCGACCCCGAACTCATCTCGCTCGAACTGGTCGACCTCTGCGGCGACGTACGGGACAGACGCAGCCTGCCCGTGACGCCTGGCAGCGGCCCGGAGTCGTACCTGGAGTGGATCACCGCGACGACGGCGGAGGCGATCGCCGCCGCCGGCCCGCTGGGCACGAACCTGCTCGGCGTCGGCGTCGCCGCCCCCGGGCCGCTCGACATCCACGAGGGCGTCCTGCTCAACCCGCCGCTCTGGGCGGCCTGGGGCGAGTTCCCGCTCCGGGCCGAGCTGCAGCGGCGGCTCAACGTGCCGGTGCTGCTGGAGAAGGACGCCACCGCGGCCGCGATCGGCGAGCGGTGGCTGGGCACGGTCGAGAGCAGCACCGACTTCGTCTACCTGTACCTGGGCGCCGGGGCGGGCAGCGGCGCGTTCCTCAACGGGGACGTGTTCCGCGGGATGTCGGGCAACGCCGGCGAGTTCGGGGAGCTGACCGCGTACGCCATCGACCACGTGACGCCGCAGGGCGGGCCGCGGATGGTGCCCGAGTGCGCGCCGATGTCCGCCGTCGTCGAGCGGGCCCGCGCAGCGGGCCTCGCCGGACCGGACGGCGCCCTCCCGTACGGGGCGGTGTGCAGCGCGGCGGCCGGTGGCGATGCGCGTGCGACCGGGGCCATCCGGGACGTGGCCCGGGTGGTGGCGCGGGGCGCGGTGGCCATGACGGACCTGTACGACATGGACCTGATGATCGTCGGCGGTCCCGCGGTCCCGCCCGAGGTCGCCGAGCTGTACCTGTCGGAGATCTCCGACGCGGTGAACCGCTTCCCGATGGCCAGCCGGGTCCGGCCGGTGCGCGTCACGTACTCCACGCTGAGCGCCTCCGCGGCGGCGGTGGGCGCGGCGGCGGGGGTCTTCCACATGACCTTCGCGCCCCGGCTGCGTACGCACAGCGGCCCGACGGCCTGAATACCGCCCGGCACCGAGACACCGAGGACTTCGATCCGGATGACACGTCTGACCGAGCTGTTCCCGCCCGCCCTGGTCGCAGACAGGCTGCCCCCGCCCGGGCGGTGGAGCCCCGTACCGCGGTCGACGGACCGCCGCGCCTGGGCCGCGCTCCCCGCCGGCACCCGGGCGCGCATCGTCGCCCCGGCCGCCGCCGCACTGGGCCGGCCCTGGCCCGGCCTGCCCGCCTCGCTGTACGCCCGCTTCGCGCGGGACGGCGACCGCTGGG
Source organism: Streptomyces phytophilus (assembly GCF_013870535.1). Taxonomy (GTDB): domain Bacteria; phylum Actinomycetota; class Actinomycetes; order Streptomycetales; family Streptomycetaceae; genus Streptomyces; species Streptomyces phytophilus. Next base: position 1,647 of record NZ_JACBXC010000932.1, read on the forward strand.
ACTACCAGACGCCGCTCTTCGCGCGGCGCGAGCGGCTCGGCCGCGCCGTGCTCGCCGCCGCCGCGTCCACCGAGCCCGCCCAAGCGGACCGACGGGGCGCGTTTCTCGACGAGGTGATGGACGGCGTCTGGGCGCTGTGCGAGGAGACGTCGTGGTGCTGGCCCGCGCACGACTTCCGGGTCCTCGGCTCCCACGGCGTACGGCAGGGCCTCCTCCCCGACCCCGCCCGGCCCACCCTGGACCTCGGCGCCTCCGGCACGGCCGCGCTGCTCGCCCTCACCGACGCCGTGGTGGGCGACGAACTCGACCGGGCCGAGCCGCTGGTGCGCCGCCGGCTGCGCCGGGAGGTCTCCGCCCGCGTCCTGGAGCCGTATCTCGAACGCGACGACTGGGGCTGGTACGACGGCTCGACGGCCAAGCTCAACAACTGGAACCCCTGGATCCACTCCGAGTTGCTGCTGGCCACCGCGCTGACCGAGGAGTCGGCGGACCGCGCGGCGGCCCTGGTCCACCGCATACTCGGCGGCCTGGACAACTACCTGGCGGCCCAACCGCGCGACGGCGGCTGCGACGAGGGCCCGCACTACTGGTGGCGCGCCGGTGCCAGCCTCTTCGAGTGCCTGGAGACGGTCACCGCGCTGCTCGGCACCGACGCCGGGGTCTTCGGGCTGCCGCTCGTACGCGCCCTCGCCCGCTATCCGGTGGCCACATGGATCGGCAGCGGCTGGAGCGTCAACTTCGCCGACGGGCCCGCCCGGCCGCGGGAGACGACGCCCGCGGTGCTGTTC
>NZ_JACBXC010000933.1 GCF_013870535.1 Streptomyces phytophilus
GGGCGACATCCGCAGCAGCTCGTCGATCGCCTCGCCGCCCATCGCGAAGCTCGGCGTGGTGGCCACCAGGACGAGGGACGCGACCCGGCCGGGGTGCAGAAGCGCGGCGTGCTGCGCGACCGCACCGCCGAAGGACGTGCCCAGCAGGTGCGCCCGCGGCAGCTCCAGGGCGTCGAGCAGGGCGGCGAGGTCGTCGGCGAGGTCTTCGAGGGCGTACGGGACCGGCGGGTTCACGGTGATCCCCGAGTCCCGCTGGTCGTACGAGATCGCCCGGATCCCCGCGCCGAGCCGGCCGCGGAGGACGGCGAACTGCGTGCGGTCGCTCTCGCCGCCGTGCACGAGGACGAGCGGCACGCCGCTGCCCTCGTCGATGACGCCGACGTCGAGCCCGCCGGCTCGCACGATCGCGCCGGCCGGTTCCGCGGGTTCCCGCTGCGTCTGGTGCGTTGCCACCGCTGACCTCCGTGTCGATTCAGTCGTAAGATATACCTACGATTTGAGATACGTCTATCACTTCGTGCGGAGGGATTTCCGCCCGACGCAGGGGAGTGTGCGGGCAGGGCTGTGCGCCCGGCGTCATACCGGGGAGGTGAGTGGGAGGTGCTACCGCGGTAGGGGGTGGGGGCGGCCGGTCAGCCGGCCCGGGCCCACCCGCGCAGCGCACCGCGGTACGCCTCGGTCAGCCGCGTGATGACCTCGCGGCGGGAGAGCCCCGTCTCCCGCAGCAGGTCCTGGACCTCCCGCGGGTCGAAGATCACGTTGCTGAGGAACAGGGCGTATTCGAGCATGTCGTCCGGGACGCCGATGTCGTCCATCAGCCCGCGCACGGGACCGCTCCAGGCGTCCCGGGTGGCGACGATGATCTCGTTCCCGCCGTGCAGCCGCTCCAGGAAGCCCCGCCGCGAGCGGAGCTGCACCAGCGCCGGGCCGTGCTCGGCGAGCAGGTCCACCCACTTGTCCACGACGGCGTCGAAGAGCGGCCTGCCCTGCGCGGCCGACGTCGCGCTGAAGTCGCGCAGCTCCTCGACGACGCTGAGCACGTAGGCCGCGAGCACGTCGTCCATCGAGGAGTAGTAGCGGTACGCGGTGGCCGGACCGATCTCCGCGCGCGACGCGACCGCCTGCATCGTGAGCCGGTCGGGCGCCTCCCGGGCGAGTTCGCCGACGGCCTGGAGGAGCCGCCGGCGGTTGCGGCGGGTGTCGCTGCGCAGTTTGCGCCCCCCGCCCGGGGCGGCCTGCTGGTCGGCCACGGGGCTCCTCCGCCTCATCGACGTGCAGGCAAAGGGTAGCGCCTCGGGGTACGGCCCGGCCGCGCGCCCGTACGCGGCGAGCGCACCCGCACCCGCGCCCGCACTCGCGCCGTCACGGGCCCGCGGCGCCGAAGTAGCGGACGATGCGTTCCAGCCCGGTCCACAGGTCCTCCTCGGCGGTCGCGAACGAGATCCGGATGTGCCCCTCGCCCGACGGCCCGTACTCGGCACCGGCCCGCGCCAGCACCCCCTGCCCGGCCAGCTCCCGCACGACCTGGTCGGACGGCACGCCGGTGTCGTAGCGGAGGAACCCGTAGAACGCGCCCTCCGGCGGCACCAGGTGCAGGCCGGGCACGCCGGACAGGCGCGCGACCGCCAGCTCGCGCCGCCGCCGGTACCCGTCGGCCATGGCCGCCACCACCTCGTCCGGCAGTTCCAGGGCCGCCAGGGCCGCGTGCTGGACCGCCGTGTTCAGCGAGCCGTTCAGGCTCCGGTGCACGTGGGCCGCCGCGTCGACCACCGCGCGCGGCCCGGTCAGGTACCCCACCCGCCAGCCGGTCATCGCGTACGTCTTGGAGAAGGTCTGCACGTACACGGTCCGGTCCCGCAGCGAGTCGATCTCCAGCGCCGATGTGGGCTCGTGCCCCGGGTAGGTCAGCCGGTGGTACGCCTCGTCGCTGACGACCAGGGTGTCGGAGCCGTCCAGCAGCCCGCCGAGGGCCGCCAGCTCCTGCCCGCGGTGGACGATGCCCGTGGGGTTCGCCGGGTTCGAGAAGATCACCATGGCCGCGCCCGGGAGCGCGGCGGCCAGCGCATCGAAGTCCCAGTGCAGGTCGGGGGCGAGCGGGACGTGGTCCACGGTGCCCCCGGCGAGGACGACCAGGTCGGCGTAGAGCGAGTAGGCGGGCTCCGGGATCACCACGCGGTCGCCGGGGTCGATCGTCGCCAGCACCACCGCTGCCAGCGCGGCGGTCGCGCCGTGGGTGACCGCGATGTCGTCCGCGGTCCAGGCCCGGCCGGGGCGGGCCGGCAGGCGGGCCGCGAGCGCGGCGCGCAGCTCCCGGATGCCGCGCTGGTCGGCGTAGTGGGTGTGCCCCCGGCGCAGGGCGGTCACGGCGGCGGCGATCACCGGCGGCGGGGTGGGGTGGTCCGGCTCGCCCATGGCCAGCGAGACGGTCCCG
>NZ_JACBXC010000934.1 GCF_013870535.1 Streptomyces phytophilus
GCCCGGCCGCCCACGGCACCGCCCACGTCGCTCTGATCCACCTCGGTGCCGGCGACCACGTCGCGCTGCCCCGCGTCGCCACCCGCGCCGAGGGCGGCACCCTGCTGGCGGACGTGGCCTGGCCCGACGGCGCCCACGACACCATCCGCCTCCCCGCACCCCCCGGAAGGCCCCGGGCATGACGGCCCGGCTCCTCGTCTTCACCCGCACCACCGGCTTCCGCCACGAATCGATCCCGGAGGCGACGGCCGCCGTGCGGGAGTGGGGAGGCGAGCACGGCTTCACGGTGGACGCCACGGAGGATCCGGCGGCCCTGGAGGGCGGGTTGGGGCGGTACGGGGCCGTGCTCTTCCTCTCCACGAGCGGCGAGGTCCTCACCGATCGCGGACGGACCGCCCTCAGGGACTACGTGGAGGCAGGCGGGGGGTTCGTGGGGGTCCACTCCGCGGCCTGCACGGAATACGAGTGGCCCTACTACGGCGAACTGCTCGGCGCCCGCTTCGCCGACCACCCCGCGTACCAGCCGGGCCGCCTGCGCGTGGAGGACGGCAGCCACCAGGCGACACGGGAGCTGCCGCGGCTCTGGGAGTTCACCGACGAGTGGTACAACTTCCGGACCAACCCGCGCGCGGCGGCGCGCGTACTCGCCTGCGCGGACGAGGACTCCTACGAGGGCGGCACCATGGGCGCCGACCACCCCCTGGTGTGGTGCCGGAACCAGGGGGCGGGGCGGGTGTTCTACACCGCACTCGGCCACGCCGCCGAGGCGTACCGCGACCCCGCCTTCCGCACGCACCTGCTGGGCGGCATCACGTGGTGCCGGCAGAGCGCCGGACCCGGCTGAACCCGGCCCGCGCCTCCTTCGTCCCCGGCACCGGGCACAGCGGTCCGCCGTCCTCTACGGGAACGACAGCGTCTGGGCCAGCAGCGTGACCACCACCAGTACCGCCGGGAAGAGGGCGAGGAACATGGCGAAGGTGTAGCCCATGATGTCGCGGGCCTTGAGGCCCAGGATCGCCAGGGTGGGCAGCATCCAGAAAGGCTGCAGCAGGTTGGCGCTGGCCTCGCCGAGGTCGTAGACGACCACCATCCAGCCCTGGTTGACCTGCAGTTGGTTCGCCGCCTCCAGCAGGTACGGGGCCTCGACGACCCACTTGCCGCCGCCGCTCGGCACGAACACGCCCAGCACACAGCTGTACAGCGCGATGAAGGCCGGGTAGAGCGTCTCGTTGGACACCGAGACCAGCCAGCCGGCGATCGTCTTGTGCAGCCCGGTGTACGCGATCATGCCGAAGATGCCGCCGTACAGCGGGAACTGGAGCAGCACCCCCGACGCGGCCGGCGCGCCCTCCTTGACCGCGCGGGCCAGCCGGACCGGCCGCCAGTGCAGGATCAGGGCGAGCAGGATGAGGATCAGGTTGACGGTGTTCAGGTCGAGCGCGTTCAGCGGGTGGCCCTCGGCGTGCGCGAAGTGCCGGGCGAGGTACCACGCGCCGAGGAGGAACAGCAGGATCGCGAAGACCGGGCTGTGCTCGATCCACTCCCCCGGCCGGCTGCGGCGGACCTCTTCCTCCTCGCCGGGGGCCGGGCCGAGGTCGATGCCGAGGCGCTCGGCGGTCATCGCGCGTTCCGGCGAGGGGGCCAGGAACCACGCCATGGCCAGCGCGACGGCGAAGATGATCGCCGTGGCCACCACGCCCTGCCAGAGGAAGATGGTGTCGGTCAGCGGGATCAGGCCGTCGCCGCCGCGGCCCGCCGCGATGATCTCCTGCACCACCGGCGGGCTCGACGTCGCGCTGGCCACCTGGAGGGCGGCGGACCCGGAGAGCCCCTGGGCCCAGACCGTACCGAGTCCGAGGAAGGCCATCGCGCCGATCGCGCGGTAGTCCACGCCGGGCACCCTGCGGGCTATCTCCTTGGCCAGGATGGCGGTGAAGACGAGGCTGAACGCCCAGTTCACGTACGACGTGAGCATCGCGACGGCGGCCGTGTACACGATCGCGCCCCGCGCGGTGCGGGGCCGGGCCGCGAGCCGGGCGACGAGGCGGCCGACCGGGCGGGAGACCGCGACCGCGTAGCCGCCGATGATGATCATCGCCATCTGCAGCGTGAACTCGATGAGGGACCAGAAGCCCTTCCCCCACGCGTCGATCAGCCCGAACCCGCTGGTCGCCTCCGGGTCGTCCGGCGTGCCCAGCAGCGACTCGCCGGAGAGGAGGCCGAGCGCGAAGATCGCGAAGGTGCCGACCAGGACGAAGCCCAGCGCGTCGGGAAGCCACTTCTCGGTGAAGGCGGTGAACCGCAGGGCCAGCCGGGCCAGCCAGTTGTCACCGCCGGTACCGGGCGGCGGCGCGGGCTCGGACGGTTTCTGCGCTGTGGTGGTCATGACCCTCTCCTGCTGTTCCTTTATGAGGTGTACGGGACCGGCG
>NZ_JACBXC010000935.1 GCF_013870535.1 Streptomyces phytophilus
CGCGGGTGTCGCCGAGGCCGTGGGCGGCGATGACCCAGGTGCCGCGGGTGCCCGGCACGTACCACGCGGGCAGCGGCCCCAGCGGTCCTTCGACGGTGACGTCCTCGTGGGCGATGCCGAGGGCCGAGCGCGGCGTGCCCGCGTACACCTTCGGCGTCAGTCGCACCCGGGTGCCCGCGTCGAGGCTGCCGTACGTGACGCGCTCCAGGCTGCGCACGAGCCGGCCGCCCTCCCACGACTCGGCGCGCATCAGCGGGCCGACGACGGCGTGCACGCCGTCGCCCGCCAGGCCGTACGTCTCGGGCAGCAGGGCGGGCGGCGAGCCGGGGGCGAGGGTGACCTGCCCGCCGGCCGCGGCGATCACCCGCAGCCGGGGGCCGTCGAAGCCGACGGGGCCCGGCGGCGCGGGCCGCAGGGCGGCCCGGGAGCCGTACCGCCCGGCGGCCACGGCGGCGGCCCCGGCGCCGAGTCCGGCGGCGAGGAGGCTGGTCAGGGCCGCGGCGGCCGGTTTGATACGCATCCCGGCCATTGTCCGCGTACGGGCAGGACCCTGCCAGTGCGCGGACCCGCCCGGGTCACGTATGCCGCCCTCACCCCTGGCCGTAGCCCTTCAGCTTCTCCGCCACCTCCCCGAGCTGGTCCGGCGACAGCAGCGACGGGCTCAGCCCCGGTACCGAACTCGCCGCCAGCCACACCCGGCACATCCATTCGAGCTGCGCGGTCCTGTCGTACGCCTGCGCAAGACCGGCGCCGTAGGCGACGGTGCCGTGGTTCCGCAGCAGGCACGCGGACCGCCCGGCCAGCGCCCGCAGCATGCCCGCGGCCAGCTCCGCCGTCCCGTACAGCGCGTACGGGGCGACGCGCACCGGGCCGCCGAGGGCCGCGGTCGCGTAGTGGACGGTCGGCAGCTCCGGCACGAGCGTGGAGACGGCGGTCGCGTGCACGGCGTGGGTGTGCACCACGGCCCGCGCGTCGGTGCTCCCGTAGACCGCCAGATGCATGGGCAGTTCGCTCGTCGGCCGGAGCGTGCCGTGCGTCTGTCCACCGCTCATGTCGACGGCGACGAGGTCGTCGTCCCCCAGCTCGTCGTAGGGGACGCCGGTCGGAGTGATGAGCACATGGTCGCCCACCCGCACGGACACGTTGCCCGAGGTTCCGACGACCAGCCCTTCGGAGTACATCCGCCGGGCCGTCCCCACCAGCTCACGCCACGCGTGACGCATCGGTATCCTCCCTATGACCTGCGCATGAAGCGCCCCGCCGGAGACATTGCGACACCCATTCGCCCTCGTCACCGTCACGTCCGGCCCAGTTCACCTTGTGTTCACTCGGAGTACTTACGTTCCTCACGGCCCCCAACCTTCGAGCGGATTGCTTGGGTACATGGAACACCTCACTCTCATCATCGGAGTCGTCGTAGTCACCGCCTTGGTGTTCGACTTCACGAACGGGTTCCACGACACCGCCAACGCCATGGCAACCACCATCTCCACCGGGGCACTCAAGCCCAAGACGGCGGTGGCGATGAGCGCAGTCCTCAACCTCGTCGGCGCCTTCCTCTCCGTGGAAGTCGCCAAGACCATCTCCGGCGGCATCATCGACGAAGGGTCCGGCATCCAGCCCGAAGTGATCTTCGCGGGGCTGGTGGGTGCGATCGTCTGGAACCTGCTGACCTGGCTCGCCGGGCTGCCCTCCAGCTCCTCGCACGCCCTCTTCGGCGGTCTGATCGGCGCGACCCTCGTCTCCGTCGGCTGGAACGGCGTGCACATGGACGCCATCGTCATGAAGGTCCTCATCCCCGCCATCGCCGCGCCGCTGGTCGCCGGCATCGCCGCCGCGGCCGCGACCCGGCTGACCTACCGGCTGGCCGGCCGCCGCTCCGCGGACCAGACGGCCAAGGGCTACCGGGCCGGCCAGATCACCTCCGGCGCGCTGGTCTCCCTCGCGCACGGCACCAACGACGCGCAGAAGACGATGGGCGTCATCACCCTGGCGCTGATCACCGGCGGCTCGCTGGCCCCCAACTCCGACCCGCCCACCTGGGTGATCGTCTCCGCCGCGCTGGCCATCGCGCTCGGCACGTACCTCGGCGGCTGGCGGATCATCCGCACCATGGGCAAGGGCCTCACCGACATCCAGCCGCCGCAGGGCTTCTCCGCCCAGACCAGCTCGGCCACGGTGATCCTCGCCTCGTCCCACCTGGGCTTCGCCCTGTCCACCACCCAGGTCTGCTCCGGCTCGATCATGGGCTCGGGCGTGGGCAAGAAGGGCGGCGTGGTGCGCTGGAGCACGGCCGGGCGGATGGTCGCCGCGTGGGGGCTCACCCTGCCGGCGGCGGGGCTGATGGCGGGGGCGGCGGCGTTCCTCGCGGACCGGGGCTCCTGGGGCGTGGTGACGGTCGCCATCCTGGGCGTCGCCGCCAGCGTCA
>NZ_JACBXC010000936.1 GCF_013870535.1 Streptomyces phytophilus
CACCCCGGCCGGCCCCTGGAGCAGGGCGATGCGCAGCGGCGCCATGTGCAACCTCGCAGGCGGGTGGTGGGGTCCGTTTCCCCCGACGGTACGTCCTGCGCGAGGCCCGGAACAAGGCCCGTCGATTGCGTCCGACCAGGCGATTCGTTGCGTCTGCCCGGGGCACGGCGGCGATCCGTTGCGCGGCCCGGGCGCGCGGCTCACAGGGGCGGGTCGGGGGCGTAGCGGCGGACGAGCGGGGAGAGGACGAGGACCGATCTGGTGCGCTCGACGAAGGGCTCGCCGGCGATCCGTTCCAGCACTTCCTCGAAGTGGCGCATGTCGGTGGCGAAGATCTGCACGATGGCGTCGGCGTCCCCGGTGACGGTGGAGGCGGCGGCCACCTCCGCGTAGTGCGACAGGGCGCGGCGGATGTCGCCGGGGCCGGTGTTGGAGCGGCAGTACAGCTCGACGTAGCCCTCGGTGGCCCAGCCGAGGGCGGCGGGGTCGACCCGCACGGTGAAGCCGGTGATGGCGCCCGCGGCGCGCAGCCTGTCCACGCGCCGCTTGACCGCGGGCGCGGACAGGCCGACCCCGGCGCCGATGTCGGCGTAGGTGCGGCGGGCGTCCTCGGCGAGGGCGCGCACGATCCGCTCGTCCAGCTCGTCGAGTCGCATGTCCGCAGTACACCACGGCCGGCCGGGCCGCTCGCGGCACGGCCGGCCCCGCCACCGGTGCGCTACTGCCAGCTCGCGTGCAGCGGCTTGCCCTCGGCGTACCCGGCGGCGCTCTGCACGCCGACCACGGCGCGCTCGTGGAACTCCTCCAGCGTGGCGGCCCCCGCGTAGGTGCACGCGCTGCGCACGCCCGCGACGACGGCGTCGATGACGTCCTCGACGCCCGGCCGCGCGGGGTCCAGGAACATCCGCGAGGTGGAGATGCCCTCCTCGAAGAGCCCCTTGCGGGCGCGGTCGTACGCGGACTCCTCCGAGGTGCGGCCGCGTACGGCGCGCGCCGAGGCCATGCCGAAGCTCTCCTTGTACAGCCGCCCGTCGGCGGTCTGCTGGAGGTCCCCCGGGGACTCGTAGGTGCCGGCGAACCAGGAGCCGATCATGACGTTGGAGGCGCCGGCGGCCAGCGCCATGGCGACGTCGCGGGGGTGGCGCACGCCGCCGTCGGCCCACACGTGCCTGCCGAGCCGGCGCGCCTCGGCGGCGCACTCCAGCACGGCGGAGAACTGCGGGCGGCCGACGCCGGTCATCATGCGGGTGGTGCACATCGCGCCGGGCCCGACGCCGACCTTGACGATGTCGGCGCCCGCCTCGACGAGGTCGCGTACGCCCTCGGCGGCGACGATGTTGCCCGCCACCACCGGCACCTGGGGGTCGAGGGCGCGCACGGCGCGCAGCGCGTGGATCATCTGCTCCTGGTGGCCGTGCGCGGTGTCCACGACGAGGGTGTCGACGCCGGCGTCGAGGAGTTGCCCGGCGCGGCCGGCGACGTCGCCGTTGATGCCCACCGCGGCGGCGACGCGTAGCCGGCCGCGGGCGTCGGTAGCGGGGGTGTAGAGCGTGGCCCGCAGGGCGCCCTTGCGGGTGAGCAGCCCCACCAGGCGCCCGTCGGGGCCGACGGCGGGGGCGAGCCTGCGGTGGGCGGCGTCCAGCCGGTTGAACGCCTCGCGCGGGTCGATGTCCGCGTCGAGGGTCAGCAGCTCGCGGGACATGACCTCGGAGAGCTGGGTGAAGCGGTCCACCCCGTTCAGGTCCGCCTCGGTGACGACGCCCACGGGGCGGCCGTCCTCGACGACGACGGCGGCGCCGTGCGCCCGCTTGGGCAGCAGCACCAGCGCGTCCGCGACGGTGGAGTGGGGGCCGAGCACGATGGGGGTGTCGAGCACCAGGTCGCGCTCCTTGACCCAGGAGACGACCTCGGTGACGACGTCGATGGGGATGTCCTGCGGGATGACGACGAGCCCGCCGCGGCGGGCCACGGTCTCCGCCATCCGGCGGCCGGCGATCGCCGTCATGTTGGCGACGACGAGCGGGACGGTGGTGCCGGTGCCGTCGGCGGAGGACAGGTCCACGGCCTGGCGGGAGCCGACGCCGGAGCGGCGGGGGACCATGAACACGTCGTCGTACGTCAGGTCGTACGGGGCGGGGGAATCATTCAGGAAACGCACGTACTTCAGTGTCCCATGCGGCAGCGGGATCGTCCGCGGGGCGGATCCTCCGGGCCGGCGGCCGACCGGATGGTGCGATCGCACGAACACGCGGCCGGCGGCCGGATGTGCAGGCGGCCGGTTCGCGGGTACCCCGGGCTCCATGCGTACCGACCCGCACACACGTGCTTCCCCCGGTGCCGCGGACGCCGCGGTCACCGCCGGCCTGCTCCCCTTCCTCCTCGGCCTCGTCGTGGTCGCCGTGCTGATCGGCGCGGTGTGGCTCGGC
>NZ_JACBXC010000937.1 GCF_013870535.1 Streptomyces phytophilus
CCGGGGCTGGCGTACCTGATGGTCGTCGAGCAGCTGGTCCGCTCCGCCGCCGCCGGCGCGGGCGTCGGCGCGATCGTCGGCAACCATGTCGTGCTGGAGCTGGAGGACGGTTCGTACGCCCTCTTCGCGCACCTGCGCCGGGGCTCGACGACCGTGCGCGCGGGCGACGCCGTACGGGCCGGGCAGCAGCTCGCGGAGGTCGGGAACTCCGGCAACTCCAGCGAGCCGCACCTGCACTTCCAGCTCATGGACGGCCCGGATCCGCGGCGGGCCGCGGGCGTGCCGTTCACCTGGCGGGGCGTCGGGGTGCCGCGCAACGGCACCGACTTCACCGCCGCCCCGGCCCGTACCCCCGGAGCCGACGACCCCGCAGGCACCGCCGGCAGCACCACCAGCACCGGCAGCACCGGCAGCACCGGCAGCACCGGCACCGCCGTCAGCTGAAGACGATCATCGACCCCTGCGCCAGGCTCCGCGTCGCCGCCGCGTGCAGCCCCAGCCACACGTGCCGCTCCTGCGCGAACTCCCCGCCGTCCGCCGGCGCCGTCGCCGCCGGCTCCGACAGCTCCGTCGGCCCCGGCGGCGGGGCCGGGGCGGGCGGCGGGTTGTCCGGGTCGATGCCGATCGCCGGGGCGACGGCGACGAGTTCGCGTACGAGCCCCTGCGCCGAGCCCAGCGGCCCGCCGCCCGCGAGCAGCTCCTCCGTCACCAGCGGGTGCGGGAAGTCGACGGGGACGTACGCGCCGGCGTGGTCGTAGTGCCAGACCAGATGCGACTGCTGCGCCGTGGACTCGAACATCTCCAGCAGCTGTTCGTAGTCCCCGCCCAGCTCGCCGACCGGCGTCACTTCCAGGCCGCACAACTGCAGCAGGTACGCGCGGCGCAGGAAGTGCAGCGCGTCGTAGTCGAAGCCGGCGACCGGGGCGACATCCCCGGACAGGCCCGGCATATAGCTCTGCACGGGCACCGGCGGCAGCCCCGCCTGCGCCAGTGCGGCGTCGTAGGCGGCGATCTCCTCGGCGAAGGGGTTGTCGGGGCTGTGGCACAGGACGTCGACGAGGGGCACCAGCCAGAGGTCGCAGGCCAAGCGGGACGCTCCTTTACTGCGCGGTCCGGCTCAGGGTAGCCGCTGACCACGGCCGCGCAGCACCCCCCGGCCGGGTACCGCGCCCCCCTGCGCCGGGTCTCGGCCACCGGGCCGCGGGACGCGGCCGTCAGCCGCCCGCGAGCCGTTCGATCAGTTCGAGCGAGTGCCGGTTGTACGTGCGTACGACCTCCTCGGCGGCGGCCACGTCGCGCCGCTCTATGGCCTCGACGAGTTGCATGTGCCCCTGCCAGAACGTGCCGGGCACGCAGGTCTCGCACTCCTCGCGCAGATACGGCACGGCGAAGACCCAGCAGTGGATCCGTACCCGCTCCAGGAACTCGGTGATGTAGTCGTTGCCGATCAGGCTGGTGATCTCGCGCCAGAAGCGCAGGTCGTAGTGGACGAGCACGTCGAGGTCCCCCGCCTTCGCCGCCCGTTCGGCCTCCTCGCCGCGGCGGCGCATCGCGGTCAGCGCGCCCGGCCGGGGGACGACCGTGTGCAGGGGGCTCGCGTGGAAGACGCCCATCTCCACGACGGTGCGGGCGTCGGCCATGGCGCGGAAGTCGTCGAGGGTGAAGGCGTGCACGCGGTAGCCGCGGTGCTGCTCGACGTCGAGGAGGCCCTGGGCGGCGAGGTCGACCAGGGCTTCGCGTACCGGGGTTGCGGAGACCCCGTACTGCTCCGCTATCTCGCCGACCGTGATGTGCTGCCCGGCCGCGAGCCGGCCGGCCAGGATCTCGTCGCGCAGGGCGTCGGCGATCTGTGCACGCAGCGTCTCGCGCCGGACCACGGCGCCTGCGGGGGTCATGCGGTGGGCCTTCCTGATGGGGGATGCCCCCACACGATAAGGGCACCCGGTGGCGGTGATCGACAGCATGCTGTCCTTTTGACAGCATGCTGTCGTCACGGGAACGCGGGCGCCGCGCCCGCAGAACCGTTCACCTGGCCGTCTGCGCGTAACCGGCCGAAAAGAGACGGAGCGGAAGGCGGCGGACCATGCGCAAGGGCACCGGCGGGGACACGGCGGACGAGGACGGCCCGACGCCCCCCGGCGCCGCCGCGCTCCTCGACGCCGCCGCCGCGGCGTCGTTCCGCCTCGGCGGCCAGTTCCTCGCGCGCGGCGAGCTGCTGGCCGCTCCCGCGGGGCTGACCGCGGCACGCTGGCAGGTGCTGTACGCCGTCCGCCGAGAACCGCTGTCCGTCGCCGGCGTCGCGCGCGTGCTGGGGGTGGCCCGGCAGAGCGTGCAGCGGATCGCGGACGTGCTGGTGGAGCGGGACCTCGCGGCGTACGAACCGAACCCCGCGCACCGCCGCGCCAAGCTGCTCCGGCCGACGCCC
>NZ_JACBXC010000938.1 GCF_013870535.1 Streptomyces phytophilus
CTACTCGGCGAGGTCGAGCGCGACGACCGCGATGCCGTGGGGCTTGAGCGCCACGGTGAAGCGCGGCGCGTCGGCGGCGGTGAGCCGGCCGGAGACGGCGCGGATGCCGGTGATGGTGCGCGGCCCGTCCGGGTGCGCCAGCGCCGGGTCGATGGTCACGGTGGCGGTCAGCGGCCGGGCGCTGCTGTTCAGCACCAGCGCGAAGAGCCGGCCGCCGTCGGTGGCCAGCGCGCCGAGGGTTTCGGCGTGCGGGGTGTCGGCGGTGAGCAGACGCGGCGGGATGCGCAGGGTGGCGGGGGTGCCGTGGACGCGGCCGGGGGCGAAGCCGTAGGTGAGCTGGCCGCCGACCTTGGGCGTGAAGTAGCCGCGGGGGAAGCTGATCCGGTCGCCGGTGCGGGTGCGTACCTCTTCCAGCAGGTAGTCGAGGATCCAGCCGATCTGCCACCAGGCGTGGTGCGGGAAGGAGCCGATGCCGTTGTCGAAGCGCACCCAGTAGTACGAGTGCACGCCCGGCTCCTCGGCGACGAAGGCGTCTCGGCCGAGGGCGGCGGCGCGGGCCATGTCGCGGAAGAGGGGGTCGCCGGTGAGGCGGTGGATGCGCAGGTAGGTGCCGGCGAAGCTGGAGAGCAGGATGGGGCCGTTGCCGGGGGCGCTGTCGTTCTGCTCCTTCTGCAGGCCGAGCTGGGTGAGCTGCCACGCCTCGTAGGTGGCGCCGGCCCGGGTGCGGGGCTCGGTGGACGGGGCCGGGTGGGTGTAGATCCAGGTGGTGTGGAGGCGGGCGACCTCGATGGCCGCGTCGCGGTAGCGGCGCTCGCCGGTGGCGTCGGCGAGGTCGAGCAGGCCCTGGATGCCCTGGGAGAGGGACAGGTCCATGCGGAAGCCGGAGTCGCCGGTGGAGCCGAGGTAGCGGGCGCGCTCGACGGCGTGCGCGACGTACCAGTCGGCGCCGCGCACGGCGCCGTCGAGGTAGCGCCGGTCGCCGAGCGCGTGGTGGGCGACGAGCAGGCCGTACCAGGTGGGGCGCAGGTCCTCGGTCAGATGGGGGTAGGTGACCGCGTACGGCGGCTCCTTGTCGGTGGCGACCACCCAGGAGCCGTCGGGCCTCTGGGCATCGGCGAGGTGGTCGGCGGCGAGCCGGATGCGGCCTTCCAGTTCGGCGTCGCCGGGCTGGAAGAGCAGGATGTGCGCGAGGTCGGTGACGACGTAGTACGCGGTGGCCAGGGGCTCGACGTAGTCGGCGATGTCGGCGTCGGGGTTGCCCTCCTCGACGAAGCGGTCCGACGTGAACAGGTAGTACTGGCCCTTGAGGGCGCCCCGGTAGTGGCCGGCGGCGGTCTGCTGCTGGGCGAGCTTGAAGTCGCGCACGTACGGCAGCCGGTCGCGCGTCAGCAGTTCGTCCGAGGTGGCGGCGGCCAGGCCCCACATGGCGCCGATGTCGGAGTTCTTCATCGCGTCGTTCTCGGCGCCCTGGACGAAGCCGTTGTACTTCTGGGCGCCGATGGTGGCGCCCTCGTACTCGTCGGTGAGCCACTGGGACAGCACCGGGTCGGCGATGTAGGTGGCCTGGATGCGGGCGAGGCGCTCGGTCAGCGCGTGCTTGTTGGCGGCGAGTTCGAGGTAGCGGCCGAAGCCGTAGACGTCGGTGGCGGCGTGCCGCAGCGCCTCGAACCAGTCGGCGTCGGTGAGGGTGAAGCGGAAGTCGAGGGCCCGCTCTTCGCCGGCGGTGCAGCGGGAGTCGGCGCGGCCGAGGATGGGCCGGGCGAGGTGCGGGGTGAGGCGGCCGGCGCGGTCGCGGGTGGACAGGGCCAGGCGTACGTCGCGGTGGGTGACGCGGTCGGCGGCGTACGGGTCGCGGGCCATGCCGGGTTCGGCGACGGCGGCGAGGGTGAGCCCTTCGGTGGTGCTGAGGATCGGGGCGAGGGTGGTGGCGAGGTCGTCGTAGAAGAGGTGCGGCACGGCGGGCAGGCCGTGGCCGTACTCGGCGGCCATGCGCAGGTCGGGGTTGGCCTCGTGGCCGTACCAGCCGCCGGGGACGCAGCCGAAGGCGAGGTCCTGCTCGGGCAGGGCGCACAGCGTGGGGGTGCGCAGGCTGACCCAGCCGTCCCGGGCGGCGGTCCAGGTGAGGGTGACGCGTACGTCGCGGGGGTGGCGGCCGTCGATGCGCCAGCGGGCTTCGAGGGTGCCGAGCGGGTGGGTGTGGCGGAAGACGACCGCCTTGCTCTCGGCGGTGCCCTCGGCGGTGGCTTCGGCGGGGAAGAAGGCGTGGTGGGTGCCGGCCTCCTCGCGGCGGACCTGCTGGGCGTCGGGCGGCTCCGCGCCGTCGTGGTGGGTGAGGCCGTACTCGCCGATGGCGCCCGGGAGTTCGCGCCAGCCGCGGCGGGTGCGGATGCGGACGCGGACGGCGCGCCAGCCAGCGTCGG
>NZ_JACBXC010000939.1 GCF_013870535.1 Streptomyces phytophilus
GAGGGTCGGAGGATGCCCGGCACCAGCCGGGTCGGCGGGCAGGACCCCGTCACGGCCGGCGATGAAGTCGGGCTGGCTGCTGGTGCGGTATGTCTGCTCCGTCATGCCATCGACGATCCCCGGCCATTCTGAGAGGGAGCTGAGATGGACGTAAGAAGCGCGATAGAACCATGTTCGCCCGAAATAAAGTCGGCCGGGCCGGGGCCCGACTCGATGATCTCGGCCAGCAGGGTGCCGGCTCGCAGCAGGGCGAGCGGGTAGCGCCGCGCCGTCCCCGCGCGTGACGGCCGCGACGAAGTCACCCCGGGCGGCGCTCACGGCCGCAATCGTCCCGGCTACGGGCAGCCGCAGGAGCGGCGGGTGACCAGGTGGGACGGGAACTGCTTGAGGCGTTCGCGGCGGGTGGCCAGGGGGGTTTCGTCCAGGACCAGGTCCACCGCCGCGCGGGCCATCGCCGGGCGGTCCGAGGCGACCGTCGTCAGGGGCGGGTCCGTGAGACCCGCCTCCTTGACGTTGTCGAAGGCCGCCACCGCCAGTTCGCCGGGGACGTCGATGCGCAGTTCGCGGGCGGCCCGGAGGATGCCGATGGCCTGGTCGTCGGTGGCGCAGAAGATGGCCGGGGGCCGGTCCGGGCCGGCGAGGAGCTTCAGGCCGACCTGGTAGGCGTCGTACCGGTTGTACGGGGACTGGAAGAGCCGGCCCTCCGTGGACCGGCCCGCCGCGCGCATCGCGATGCGCCAGCCCTCGACGTGGTCGGTGACCGGGTCGCCCGTCGTCGGGGTGGTCTCGACGCCGCCCAGGCAGGCCACGTACGCGTGGCCGTGCTCCAGCAGGTGGCTCGTCGCCAGCCGCGCGCCGCCGACGTCGTCCGTGACGACGACCAGGTCCTCCGGCTGGTCCCGGCGCTCGTGCATGAGCACCACCCGCGCGTCCCACGCGTCGATCTCCGCCGCCGCCGCGGGGCTCGGGCCCTGGCTGACGAGGATCAGGCCGGAGACGCGCATCCCGAGGAAGGCCCGCAGATAGTGGACCTCGCGGTCGTCGAGATAGTCGGAGTTGCCGACGAGGACCATCTTCCCGCGCTCGGACGCCGCCTGCTCCACCGCGTGCGCCATCTCGCCGAAGAACGGCTGCCGCGCGTCCGGCACGATCATGCCGATGAGGTCCGTACGCCGCGAGGCCATGGCCTGCGCCACGCGGTCCGGGCGGTAGCCCAACTCCTTTATCGCCGCGAGCACCCGCTCCCGGGTGGCCGGGGCGACCGGCCGGGGTCCGTTGTTGATGACGTAGCTCACGACCGCGGTCGAGGTCCCCGCCAGCCGTGCCACGTCGTCCCGCGTCACCTTGGCCACGGCGCAAGTCTACGCGTGATGACTCTCCGCACTACCCCGCCTCTGTGATGCCCTGGCCACCGCCTCGGGGCTTACTACGCGCGGTGCCGCGCATCCCGCGGCGCGCCCGCCTGCTCCCGCCTCTCGGCCTTCTTCTCGGCCTTCTCCGGCACCACGAAGCGGTAGCCGACGTTGCGTACCGTGCCGATCAGCGACTCGTGCTCGGGACCGAGCTTCGCCCGCAGCCGCCGCACGTGGACGTCCACGGTGCGGGTGCCGCCGAAGTAGTCGTAGCCCCAGACCTCCTGGAGGAGCTGCGCCCGCGTGAACACCCGCCCCGGGTGCTGCGCGAGGTACTTCAGCAGCTCGAACTCCTTGAAGGTCAGGTCCAGCACCCGTCCCTTCAGCTTCGCGCTGTACGTGGCCTCGTCCACCGTCAGATCGCCGTTGCGGATCTCCGTGGGGCTCTCGTCCGCGGGCAGTTGCTGCCGGCCCAGCGCCAGCCGCAGCCGCGCCTCCACCTCGGCAGGTCCCGCGGTGTCCAGCAGCACGTCGTCCACGCCCCACTCGGCGGTGACGGCGGCGAGCCCGCCCTCCGTCACGACGAGGATCAGGGGGCAGCCGGGGCCCGTGGAGTGCAGCAGCTGACACAGGCTGCGCACCTGCGGCAGGTCGCGGCGGCCGTCGACGAGGATCACGTCGGCGCCGGGGGTGTCGATCAGGGCGGGGCCCTCGGCGGGCGCCACCCGGACGTTGTGGAGCAGCAGGCCGAGCGCGGGGAGCACCTCCGCGGAGGGCTGCAGGGCGTTGGTCAGCAGCAGCAGAGAACTCACGGGCGCACCTCCCGGAGGAGGGCGGTGGCGGCACTCGCGCTCGTGGCGGTCGTCTCGGTCTCGGCTCTGCCTCTGCGTTTGCCCATGTGGTCGGCCTCCTCAGAAGGTGGCATGTAAGCACGAAAGGACCCGGGGGCAACCTTGCCCGGGTCCTTCACACGTCAGAATAGCCCACATGAGCTCGACCTCCGCGGCCTCGTCCGGCCGGCGAGACACCGCACCCGGTCCTTCCGCACCCGCCCCGCCCGGTTC
>NZ_JACBXC010000094.1 GCF_013870535.1 Streptomyces phytophilus
CGGACTGGGTCAGCCCGAGGGCCCTGGCCGCCGCCGAGAACCCGCGCTCGCGAGCGACGGCGACGAGGATGCGCAGCTCGTGCGGGGCGAGGTCGGCGGCGGCCGCACCGGGTGCGGACGCTCGCGGAGCTGCGCCTGCCATAGGGGTTCCACCTGCTTCTATGAGGGTTCTTCATGGATCGGGCCGGGCCATGAGCACAACCCTCTCCCCGGCGTCCGTATTTCCTCCGTACGGTCACGGCCATGACCGACACCGCGCTCACCGTGCACCAGACCGCCCGCCCCCGCGGATTCCCCACCCCCGGCCACTTCGCGTTCGTGGAGTCCGCGGTGCCGGCGCCCGGACCGGGAACGGCGCTGGTGGAGAACCTGTACTGGTCGGTGGACCCGTACCACCGCGAGATGATGGACGGGGACTTCACGCTCGACGCCCCGCTGGAGGGCCGCACGATCGGCCGGGTCGTGCACTCCCGCCACCCGTCGCTCCGCGAGGGCGGGATCGTCTTCCACCGGCTGGGCTGGCGCACCCACGCCGTCGTCACCCCCGACCAGGCGCGGCCCGTCCCCCGCTTCGAGGGGGTACCGCTCTCCGCGCACCTGGGCATCCTCGGCGGCACCGGCCTGACCGCCTACGTCGGTCTGACCCGCATCGCCGAACTCCGCGAGGGCCAGGACGTGTTCGTCTCGGCGGCGGGCGGCGGCGTGGGCACGGCCACCGGGCGGCTCGCCCGGCTGATGGGCGCGGGCCGGCTGGTCGGCAGCACGGGCAGGGCGTCGAAGGCCGCCCACCTGACCGAACACGTCGGCTACGACGAGGTCTTCGACTACCACGCCGGTCCGGTGGCCGGGTTGCTCGCCGGGGCGGCACCCGACGGGATCGACCTCTACCTGGACAACGTCGGCGGCGAGCACCTCGAAGCGGCGATCTCCTCGCTGCGGGAGTACGGGCGGATCGTACGGATCGGCACGCTCGCCCAGTACAACAGCACCGGCACCCCCTACGCGCTGCGCAACCTTCCGGACATCGTCGAGAAGAGCCTGCGCATGGAGGGGTTCCTGGTCCGCAACCACGGCCACGTACAGAAGGAGTTGTACGAGTTCGTCGTGCCGCACCTGCAGAGCGGGCGCGTCGGCCTCGACGAGACCGTGGTCGACGGCTTCGGCCGCATCGTCGATGCGTTCCTGGGGATGCTCCGGGGCGAGAACCAGGGCAAGATCATCGTACGGGCGGCCGGGACGGCCGTCTGACGGCCACCGCCACCCCTTTTGTCAACGCCATTGACATACCCCCGGGTCCTCCCTACCTTCCTCCGTCGAAGCGCTTCGACACCCCTCATCGAATCGATTCGACGAGGCCGAATCTCCCACGGAGGCAGTGGATGTTGAAGGCACGGAGAAGGGCGCGCCTGCTGGCTGCCGCCCTGGCGGGAGCCCTGTCGCTGAGCACGCTCGCCGCGTGCGGCGGTTCCGACGGCGGGGGTTCCGGCGACGGCAAGACCCTCCGGCTCTGGCACTACGAGGGCCCCGACAGCGCCATGGGCAAGGCGTGGGCCGAGGCCGTCGAGGAGTTCGAGAAGAGCCACCCCGGAGTGAAGGTCGAGTTCGAGGAGAAGGGCTTCGAGCAGATCCAGAAGACCGCCCCGCAGGTCCTCAACTCCGACCAGGCGCCCGACCTGATGGAGTACAACAAGGGCAACGCCACCACCGGCCAGCTCTCCCGCCAGGGCCTGCTGACGGACCTCAGCGAGGAGGCGGAGAAGCGCGGCTGGGCCGACGCCGTGCCGCCGACCGTCGCGACCACCAGCCGGTACGACGAGAGCGGCGTGATGGGCTCCGGCGCCTGGTACGGCATCCCCAACTACGCCGAGTTCACGATGGTCTACTACAACAAGGACCTCTTCGCCGAACACGGCGTCGAGGTCCCGACCACGTTCGCGGAGCTGGAGGACGCGCTCGCGACGTTCAAGGACGCCGGGCTCACCCCGTTCGCCAACGCCGGCGCCGAGTACATGGCGCAGCAGTACCTCTACCAGCTCGCGCTCAGCCGCGCCGACAAGGCGTGGGTCGACTCCTTCCAGATGGGCGGCGAGACCGACTTCTCCGACGCCGCCTGGACCTACGCCGCCGAGACCTTCGCCGACTGGGTCGACAAGGGCTACGTCGCCGAGAACTCCTCCGGCACCAAGGCCGAGGACGCCGGCGTCTCCTTCATCCAGGGCAAGCACCCGATGCTCTTCTCCGGCAGCTGGTGGTTCGGCCGCTTCCAGGCGGAGGTGCAGAAGTTCGACTGGGACACCTTCCTGTGGCCCGAGAGCGACCTGACCCTCGGCTCCGGCGGCAACCTGTGGGTGGTCCCGGAGGGCGCCGAGAACAAGGAGCTGGCGTACGACTTCATCGACATCACGATGAAGAAGGGCATCCAGAACATCCTCGGCGACAACGGCGGCGTCCCGATCGCGGCCGACCCCGCCGCGATCACCGACCCGAAGTCGAAGGCCCTCATCGAGGACTACACGGCGCTCGCCGAGGGCGACGGCCTCGCCTACTACCCGGACTGGCCGGCCAACGGCTTCTACGACTCCATGACCTCCGAGACGCAGAAGCTGATCACCGGCAGCGCGGAGCCCGGCGACGTACTGGAGTCGCTCCAGGCCGAGTACGACGAGAACGTGCTGAAGGAATGAGCGCCCCGACCACCGCGGTCTCCAAGGGCGCGGCCCGCGCCGCCGGCGGGAGCGGAACCCCCTCCCGCCGGCGGTGGCGGAGGAGCCGGGCGGACCGTACGGGCCGTGCGCGCCGGACGGCCACCGAGGGCTCGTACGCGCTCTACCTGCTGCCCGGCGCGCTGGCGTTCCTCGTCGTCATCATCGTGCCGTTCGCGATGAACACCGGGATCAGCTTCACCGACTGGAGCGGCGTCGGCACCCCCGACTTCACCGGTCTGGAGAACTACGACCGGCTCGTCGGCGACGAGGACTTCTGGGAGTCGTTCCGGCACAGCCTGGCGATGGTCGCGGCGATGGCGCTGGTCCCGACCGCGCTCGGGCTGGTGCTGGCCTCGGCGCTCTTCGACTTCGTCGGCCGGCACGCCGGCAGCCGCTGGGTGGCGGTGCTGCGCGCCTGCTTCTACCTGCCGCAGGTGCTGCCAATCGCGGTCGCCGGCATCGTGTGGAGCTGGATCCTGGCGCCGGAGAGCGGCTCCCTCAACGAACTCCTGGGCGCCGTCGGGCTCGACGGGCTCCAGCAGGACTGGCTGGGCGACCCGGACTGGGCGCTGTACAGCGTGATGGCCGTGATGGTGTGGGTGCAGATCGGCTTCCCGCTGGTGATCTTCATGTCCGGGCTCCAGCGCGTCGACCCGGCGCTGCACGAGGCGGCGGAGCTGGACGGTGCGGGCTGGTGGCGGCGGTTCTGGCACGTGACGCTGCCCCAGCTGCGGCCGGAGATCGCGGTGGTGCTGCTGTGGTGCACGATCGCGGCGCTGAAGGTCTTCGGCATGGTGTACGTCCTGACCGGCGGCGGCCCGGGCGGGGCGACGAACGTCCCGTCGTACTTCGCGTACCAGAACTTCTTCGAGAACTTCCAGGCCGGCTACGGCGCCGCGATCTCCACCGTCCTCACCGTGCTGATCCTGGTGCTGGCCGTCGTCGCCCTGAAGCTCCAGACGAGGGCGGAGGACGAGAACTCGTGACCCCGGTCAGGAAGTACCCCGTGCTCGTGGCGCTGGTGCTGGGCGCGGCGTTCATGGTGCTGCCGTTCCTCGTGGTGCTGATGAACGCGGTGAAGTCGCCGGAGGAGTACAGCAGCGACGGGCCGCTGAGCATGCCCGACGGCGTGTATCTGGACGGGCTCGCGGACTTCTGGGAGCGCGTCGACTTCGGGCAGAAGCTGTGGAACTCCGTGCTGATCTCCGGCTCGGTGGCGGTGCTCGCCGTCGTGCTGTCGGTGCTCAGCGCGTACGCCATCGGCATCGGCCGGATCCGCGGGCGGCCGTACGTGCTGGCGTTCTTCGTGCTGGCGAACATGCTGCCGCAGGAGGCGCTGGTCTACCCGCTGTACTACCTGTCGAAGGAGGCGGGCCTGTACGACACCCGGCTGAGCGTGGTGATCGTCTTCACCGTCGTGCAGTCCGCCTTCGGCACGTACCTGCTGGCGTCGGTGCTCGGCGGGTTCCCGCGCGAGGTGATCGAGGCGGCGCGGATCGACGGGGCAAGCAAGTGGCAGGTGCTGTGGCGGGTGGTGGTGCCCGTCAGCCGGCCGACGATCGGCGTGCTGATGGTGCTGTTCTTCATCTGGACGTGGAACGAGTTCCTGCTGCCGCTGGTCATGCTCGTCTCGGACGACAACCAGACCGTGTCCGTCGCCCTCGGCGTGCTCCAGGGCCAGCGGGACATGGACGCCACGATGACGAACGCCGCCGCCCTGCTGGGCGTGCTGCCGGCGATCGCGTTCTTCCTGATCTTCCAGCGGACCCTGACCCGCGGCATCGCCGCGGGCGCGGTCAAGTGATCCCCCGTTGATTCCGAGAGGCTGCGCATGAAGTTCACCGACGGCTACTGGATGCTGCGCCCGGGTGTCCGTGCCGCGTACCCCGTCGAGGTGCTCGACGTCACCGCCGGGGACGGCACGCTGGACGTGCACGCGCCGACCCAGCCCATCCGGCACCGCGGCGACCTGCTGAAAGGCCCGGTCATGACGGTCTCCTGCCACTCCCCCATGCCCGACGTGATCGGCGTGACCCTCACCCACTTCGACGGCGGCACGGACGCCGGGCCCCGCTTCCGCCTCGCGGACTCCGACGCCCATGCGCAGGTCTCGTACGACGACGAGCACGCCCTGCTCACCGCCGGCAGCCTCGCCCTGCGGGTGGCGCGCGGCGGCCCGTGGCGGCTGGACTTCCTCACCGCCGACGGGATGCGGCCGCTGACGTCCTCCGGCCCCAAGGGCATGGCGATCGTGGAGACCGACGCCCCCGGCGGCGGCCCGGCGCGGCACTACCTGCGCGAGCAGCTCGGGCTCACCGTCGGCACCCACGTCTACGGGCTGGGCGAGCGCTTCGGGCCGCTGGTCAAGAACGGCCAGGTGGTGGACATCTGGAACGCGGACGGCGGCACGGCCACCGAGCAGGCGTACAAGAACGTGCCGTTCTACCTCACCGACGCCGGCTACGGCGTCTTCGTCGACCACCCCGGGCGGGTGTCGCTGGAGGTGGGCTCGGAGGCGGTGTCGCGGGTGCAGTTCAGTGTCGAGGGGCAGGAGTTGACGTACTACGTCATCCACGGGCCGACGCCGAAGGAGATCCTGCGCAAGTACACGGCGCTGACCGGCCGGCCCGCGCTGCCGCCGGCCTGGTCGTTCGGGCTGTGGCTGTCGACGTCGTTCACGACCTCGTACGACGAGGAGACCGTCACCTCCTTCATCGACGGGATGGCCGAGCGGGACCTGCCGCTGTCCGTCTTCCACTTCGACTGCTTCTGGATGCGCGAGTTCCACTGGTGCGACTTCGAGTGGGACCCGCGGGTCTTCCCCGACCCGGCGGGGATGCTGCGGCGGCTGAAGGAGCGGGGGCTGAAGATCTGCGTGTGGATCAACCCGTACATCGCGCAGCGCTCCCCGCTGTTCGCCGAGGGCCGCGACGCCGGCCACCTGCTGCGCAGGCCGGACGGCGGGGTGTGGCAGTGGGACCTGTGGCAGCCGGGGATGGCGCTGGTGGACTTCACCGACCCGGACGCACGCGCCTGGTACGCGGGCAAGCTCGCGGCGCTGCTCGACATGGGCGTGGACTGCTTCAAGACGGACTTCGGCGAGCGGGTGCCCACCGACGTCGCGTACTTCGACGGCTCCGACCCGGAGCGGATGCACAACTACTACACGTACCTCTACAACGAGACGGTCTTCGACGTGCTGAAGAAGCACCGCGGCGAGGGCGAGGCGGTGGTCTTCGCGCGCTCGGCGACGGCCGGCAGCCAGCAGTTCCCGGTGCACTGGGGCGGGGACTGCGAGTCGACGTACGAGGCGATGGCGGAGTCGCTGCGCGGCGGGCTCTCGCTGGGGATGTCGGGCTTCGGCTACTGGAGCCACGACATCGGCGGCTTCGAGGGCACGCCGTCGCCGGCGCTGTTCAAGCGGTGGATCGCCTTCGGGCTGCTGTCGTCGCACAGCCGGCTGCACGGCTCGTCGTCCTACCGGGTGCCGTGGCTCTTCGACGAGGAGGCCGTGGACGTACTGAGGGTGTTCACCAGGCTGAAGCTGCGGCTGATGCCGTATCTGGACGCGGTGGCGCGCGAGGCGCACGAGTCGGGGGTGCCGATGATGCGGCCGATGGCGCTGGAGTTCCCGGACGACCGGGCGTGCACGCACCTGGAGCGGCAGTACATGCTCGGGCCCGACCTGCTGGTGGCACCGGTGTTCAGCGACGGGGGCGAGGTCTCGTACTACGTCCCGGAGGGCACGTGGACGCAGCTGCTGAGCGGCGAGGAGGTGCGCGGGCCGCGGTGGGTGCGGGAGCGGCACGGCTTCGCGAGCGCGCCGGTGCTGGTGCGCCCGGGCGCGGTGCTGCCGGTGGGGGCGGTGGACGACCGGCCGGACTACGACTACGCGGACGGGGTGACGCTGCGGGCGTACGGGCTGCGGCCGGGGGCGCGGGTGGAGGTGCCGGTCGGGGGCACGGTGTTCACGGTGGTGTGCGAGGGCGGCACGGTACGGGCGTCGGCGGGGGGCACGTCCGGGGCGGTGAAGCCGTGGGCGCTGGAGGTCGCGGGCGGCCCCACGGTGCGCGCGGACGCGGGCCGGGGCGTCGTCGTGGCGGAGCTGGGCTAGGGTCCGGCTGTCCGGCATGTCGAACGGCCGGCGCGGCGAGCAGGGGGAGTTGATGGTCAAGATCACCGATGTGGCCCGGCACGCGGGGGTGTCGCCGAGCACCGTCTCGTACGCGCTCAGCGGCAAGCGCCCGATCTCCGAGGAGACCCGGCAGCGCATCGAGGCCAGCATCCGCGAGCTGGGCTACCGTCCGCACGCCGGCGCCCGCGCGCTCGCGAGCAGCAGGTCCAACGTGCTGGCGCTGGTCGTCCCGTTCCGCAGCGGGATCCATGTGCCGGTGGTCATGCAGTTCGCGGTGTCGGTGGTGACGACGGCGCGGCAGCACGACCACGACGTGCTGCTGCTCACCCAGGAGGAGGGCGAGGAGGGGCTGCGGCGGGTGGCGGACACGGCGCTGGTCGACGCGCTGATCGTCATGGACGTGCAGCTGCACGACGCCCGGCTGCCGCTGCTGCGGGCCCTGGACCGGCCCTCGGTGCTCATCGGCTTCCCCGCCGAGCCCGCCGGACTGACCTGCATCGACCTGGACTTCGCGGCGGCGGGCGGGGCGTGCGTGACGCATCTGGCGGAGCTGGGGCACCGGTGCGTGGCGCTGGTCGGCTCGCCGCCGGAGGTGTACCTGCGCCGGACGGGCTTCGCGCAGCGCGTCACGCAGGGCTTCACCGCGGCGGCCGACGAGCGCGGGCTGACGTCGACGGTGCACCCGTGCGAGGCGACGCCGGCGGCGGCGCAGGCGATGGCGGAGCGGCTGCTGCGGGAGCACCCGGAGCTGACCGGGGTCGTGGTGCACAACGAGCCGGTGGTGCAGCCGCTCATCGACGCGTTCAGACGGCTCGGGCTGCGGGTGCCGGAGGACCTGTCGGTGGTGGCGATCTGCCCGGACGAGCTGGCGGAGCAGGCGCCGCTGCCGATCTCGTCGGTGGCGGTGCCGTCCGCGCGGATCGGGGCGCGGGCCGTGGAGCTGCTGATGCGCAAGCTCGACGGCCTGGAGGTGCCGGAGGCGACGATGCTGCCGCCGTGGCTGACCCGGCGGGCGACGACGGCGCCGCGGACCTAGGGCACAGAGCCCAGCCGCCCCGGGGCCGCGCGCTACGGAACGGAGCAACTCACTCATCTCGTAGTCGAAGCGATTCGACTGGATCAGAAGGAGTCGCGCACGTGAAACGAAGAACAGTTCTCGCCGTCCCGCTGGCAGTCCCCTTCGCCGCGGCGCTCACCGGCACCGCCGCGGCCGCACCGCAGGCCGCGGCCACCGCAGGCAAGGTCCGCGAGCTGCTCGCCCGGCTCACCCTGGACGAGAAGATCTCCCTCCTCCACCAGTGGCAACCCGCCATCCCCCGGCTCGGGATGAAGGCGTTCCGCACCGGCACCGAGGCCCTGCACGGCCTGGCCTGGCTCGGCCCCGCCACCGCCTTCCCCCAGGCCGTCGGCCTGGCCGCCACCTGGAACCCGGCGCTGATCCGCGAGGTCGGCGAGGCCGTCGGCGACGAGGTGCGCGGGCTCCAGCACGAACGCCCCGCCGGCTGGGGCCTGAACGTGTGGGCCCCGGTGGTCAACCTGCTGCGCGACCCGCGCTGGGGCCGCAACGAGGAGGGCTACTCCGAGGATCCGTACCTCACCGGCGTGATCTCCACCGCCTACGCGGGCGGGCTCACCGGCGGCGACCCCGACAACCTCAAGACGGCGCCCCTGGTCAAGCACTACCTGGCCAACAACAACGAGATACGCCGCGACCAGACCTCCTCCGACCTGCGCCCGCGGGTGCTCAAGGAGTACGAGGAGCCGGCGTACCGGGCGGCGATCTCCGCCGACGCGGCGTGCGGCGTCATGACCGCGTACAACCTCGTCAACGGCCGCCCCTGCACGGTCACCGACCTGAACACCTCGGTACGCACCTGGACCGGCCGCACCCTGCTCAACGTCACCGACGCCTGGGCCCCCAACAACCTCCCGGCGACCGGCTCGCAGAAGTACTTCGACACCCTCGCCGAGGCCGACGCCGCCATCCTCAGGGCCGGTGTCGACAGCTTCACCACCGACGACACCGACGGCGGCCCGACCGCCGCCGCCGTCCGGGAGGCGCTGGCCGAGGGCCTGCTCACCGAGGCGGACGTCGACACCGCCGTACGGCACATCCTCGACATCCGCGCCCGCCTCGGCGACTTCGCCGCGGACGGCGGCCCGTACGGGCACCTCGACAAGACCGCCATCGACAGCCCCGCGCACCGCAGGCTCGCCCGCCGCACCGCCGCCGAGGCCGTCGTGCTGCTGAAGAACGACGGCGGCGCGCTGCCGCTCGACGCCCGTACGCTGCGGAAGGTCGCGGTCGTCGGCCCGCTGGCCGACACGCTGTACACCGACTGGTACTCGGGCACCCTGCCGTACGCGATCACGCCGCTGCAGGGCATCGCCGACCACCTCGGCGCGGACGGCGGCGCGGCGGAGGTGACCACCAGCGAGGCCGTCGACCGCGTGGCGCTGAGGAACGCGAGCACCGGCCGCTACGTCACCGCAGGCCGCGGCGACGAGGGCGCGGCGCTGGCCGAGAGCGCGGCGGCGGCGGGCGAGACCGAGCAGTTCGACGTCTTCGGCTGGGGAGAGGGCATCGTCACACTGCGGGCCGTCGCCAACGGCAAGGTCGTCGGCATGCGCGACCCGGACGGCGAAGGGCCCGAGGGCTACCGGTTCCTCAACGACCAGGACCAGCCCAACGGCTGGTTCGTCTCGCAGCTGTTCCGGCCGGAGGAGCAGGACGACGGCACGGTGGTGCTGCGCTACGCCGGGTACGAGAACTGGCTCGGCGACGCCGTCTACCTGCGCGCCCGGGACGAGGACGGCGGCCTCGTCCTCGGCACCGCCGCCGAGGCGTCCCGCTACGTCGTCGAAACGCTTCGCGACGGCATCGGCGAGGCGGTGGCCGCGGCGCGCGCCGCGGAGGTCGCGGTCGTCGTGGTCGGCTCGATGCCGTTCATCAACGCCCGCGAGACCGACGACCGCGAGGACATGGGCCTGGCCGCCACCCAGGCCGCGCTGGTACGCGCCGTACTCGCCGCCAACCCCAGGACCGTCGTCGTGGTCGAGAACAGCTACCCCACGACGCTGACCTGGGAGCAGGAGCACGTCCCGGCGCTGGTGTGGACGACCCACGCGGGCCAGGAGACGGGCCGGGCGCTCGCGGACGTGCTGTTCGGGGACGTGAACCCGGCGGGCCGGCTGACCCAGACCTGGTACCGGTCGGCCGGCGACCTGCCGCCGATCCTGGAGTACGACAACATCAAGTACGAGCGCACGTACCAGTACTTCACCGGCGACGTGCTCTACCCCTTCGGCCACGGCCTGTCCTACACCGCCTTCCGCTACGGCCGCGCGCGGCTGCTGCGCGGCGCCGTCGCGGTGGCGGTCACCAACACCGGCCGGCGCACGGGCGCGGAGGTCGTGCAGCTCTACACGCGCCAGCGCAGCTCGCGGGTGAAGCAGCCGCTGAAGAAGCTCCAGGCGTTCGCGAAGGTGTCGCTGCGGCCCGGCGAGACGCGGACGGTGACGCTGCCGCTGGCGCGCGAGGCGCTGGCGCACTGGGACGTCACCCGGGAGCGCTGGGTGGTGGAGCGCAGCACGTACGACGTGCTCGTCGGCGCCTCGTCCGGGGACATCAGGGCGCGGGCGGAGCTGGCCGTCGACGGCGAGACGGTGCCGCCGCGGGACCTCGCGCGTACGACGCGGGCGGAGAACTTCGACGACTACGCGGGCGTGCGGCTGGTCGACGAGTCGAAGGCGCGGGGCACGGCGGTGGGCGCGGAGTCGGCGGGCGCGTGGCTGCTGTTCGCGGACGCGGACCTGCGG
>NZ_JACBXC010000940.1 GCF_013870535.1 Streptomyces phytophilus
GCGCTCGGCGACGAAGCCGCCGCCGGGCAGCACGGCGAGGACGAAGTACAGGGCGGCGCGCTTGGCCGGCCAGCGGGTGCGGTTCCAGGCGTCGGCGAGGAAGAGCACGTACCCGATGAAGAGCAGCCCGTGGATCATGCCCATGACCGGGACCGCGTCGAAGTCCGTCGTCCGCTTGAGCACGGAGGACACGAGCAGCAGGAGGAAGGAGACCGCCTCGGGGGCGGAGATCAGCCGGAGCCGGCGGAGGGCGGATGCGGTGTCGATGTCCACGGGAAAGCCTTCGGTTCGTCCGGATTCCGGGGGATCTCCCCGGGCAAACTGGACCCCATTGTGTCAGCCGCCCATACCCGGCCTTCCGGGAGGGGTGGCCGAGCCGCTAGCGTCGCCCCGTGGCTCAGTTTCGACTGCAAGGCAGCAAGGTGCTGGCCGTGGACATGGCCGGCGACGCGGTGAAGGCGAAGAACGGCTCGATGGTCGCCTATGACGGCCAGATGGCGTTCAAGAAGCTCACGGGGGGCGGCGAGGGGATACGGGGGATGGTGACGCGCCGGCTGACCGGCGAGTCCATGGAGCTCATGGAGGTGAAGGGGCAGGGCACCTGCTACTTCGCCGACCGGGCCAGCGTGATCAACCTTGTCGGCCTCCAGGCCGACAAGCTGTACGTGGAATCGAGCAACCTGCTGGCGACCGACGGCGGGCTGAAGACGGGGACGAGCTTCACGGGGATGCGCGGCGCCGGCACCGGCACCGGGCTCTTCACCACCACGGTGGAGGGCACGGGGCAGGCGGCCGTCATGTCGGACGGCCCCGCGGTGGTGCTGCGGGTGACTCCGGGCACGCCGCTGGTCGTCGACCCCGGCGCGTACGTCGCCCACACCGGCCGGGTGCAGCAGCACTTCCAGTCCGGCGCGACGTTTCGCACCCTCATAGGCGAGGGCGGCGGCGAGGGCTTCCAGATCCGCTTCGAGGGCGACGGGCTGGTCTACGTGCAGCCCAGCGAGCGCAACACGGTGGGGGGCCAGGTCTGACATGCCGTTCCGCATGCTCAATTCGAAGATCGCCGAGGCGCAGGTGCTGCCCGGCCGGACGATGTACAGCCAGCGCGGGTCGATGCTCGCGTACACCGGGCAGGTCAGCTTCACGCCCAACATCCAGGGCGGCCAGGGCGGCCTCACGTCGATGATCGGCCGCCGGGTGGCGAACGAGGCGACGCCGCTGATGACCGTCGAGGGCTCGGGCACGGTGATGTTCGGGCACGGCGGCCACGAGGTGCACGTGATCGAGCTGGCCGGCGACACCCTGTACGTGGAGGCCGACCGGCTGCTGGCCTTCGACGGCTCGCTGCAGCAGGGCACGATGTTCATGGGCTCGCAGGGCGGCGTCATGGGCATGGTCCGCGGCCAGGTCACCGGACAGGGCCTGTTCACCACCACGCTGGCCGGCCACGGCGCGGCGGCGGTGATGGCCCACGGCGGCGTCCTGGAGCTGCCGATCACCCCGCAGCGGCCGGTGCACGTCGACCCGCAGGCGTACGTCGCCCACCGCGGCCAGGTGCAGAACAAGCTCTCCACCGCGCTCGGCTGGCGCGACATGGTGGGGCGCGGCTCCGGCGAGGCGTTCCAGCTGGAGCTGTCGGGCAACGGCACGGTGTACGTGCAGGCATCGGAGGAGAAGCTGTGACCGCCGGACCCGTCGTGCACGACATGAACACGCTGCCGCACAACGACAACGTCCACCCGTACGCCTTCAGCGTCGCGCTCAACGGGCAGTGGTTCCTGCAGAAGGGGAAGATGATCGCCTACTACGGGCAGATCTCCTTCGAGGGCGTCGGCCACGGGGCGTTCGACGGCCTGGTCGCCGGCAGCTTCCACTCGCCGCTGCACGCCGCGGACTGGGTGGTGGCGAACGGCAGCGGGATGATGGTGCTCGCCGACCGGGCGTTCGACGTCAACTCCTTCGACCTGGACGACGGCAACCTCACGATCCGCTCGGGGAACCTGCTGGCGTTCGAGCCGGGTCTGGAGCTGAAGCAGTCGATCGTGCCGGGCTTCCTGACGCTGATCGGCACGGGCAAGTTCGTCGCCGTCTCCAACGGCGCCGTCGTCTTCGTCGAGCCGCCGATCCGGGTCGACCCGCAGGCGCTGGTGGGGTGGGCCGACTGCCCCTCGCCGTGCCACCACTACGACCACGGCTACATGCAGGGCCTCCTCGGCGGCATCCGCGCGATGACCGGCATCGGCGGCGCGTCCGGCGAGGAGCACCAGTTCCAGTTCACGGGCGCCGGGCAGGTGCTGCTGCAGTCGACGGAGACGATGCAGGCGGGGCTGGCGACCGGCGCCGTGCCGCACCAGCAGGGCGTGCCGGGCGGCACTCCCGCGGGGTACGGCAGATAGCGCGCGGCGGGCGGCGTAC
>NZ_JACBXC010000941.1 GCF_013870535.1 Streptomyces phytophilus
TGGCGCGCGCCCGGGACGCGGGGTCGCTGCGCGCGGACGTGTCGGTGTCGGACGTGCTGCTGGTCATAGCCACCGCGGCGCCGTCCCTGCCGGACCCGGAGCAGCAGGCGGTCGCGTCCGCGCGGTTGCTGGACATCCTGCTGGACGGGCTGCGGCCGCACGCGGAGAGCTGAGCGGGCCGACCGCCTCAACGGGAGTGCGCCGGGGTGCTGCCCCGGCGTGCCCTGACGGGCCCGGCGGGGGTTCCCCTTGACGGGTGGCCCCGTCGGCGGTGGCCCGTGTTGACGGGGTCGCCCGTGAGGGTGTCTCCCGCCGGCGGCCGGCGGCCGTGCCCGGCGTAGCGGCCGCCCGTCAAGCGAGGCGGACGCCTACCCCGAAAGCATGACCGCTAGTGCGCTGCGGCCCGGAAAACCCCCCAACGGGTGGTTGGCCGTTCAACGCGGCGGCAGGCAGGGCGCGTTGTGGCACGCTCACCCGATGACGGGCGGGACGAGCGTCTACGGGAGCTTGCGGCATGGCAGTTGACGATCGGGACGATCGCGGGCGTGCCGCCGGTGGTGAGGGTGCTGCACCCGACGGGGCCGACGGGGCCGATGAGGCCGTGGGGGCCATTCCGAAGCAGCGTGAGCGGCGGGACGAGGGGGTCACCGGGCCCCTGCCCTCCGACACGGAGTTGGTCGCCCGGATGCGTACGGGCGACGACAGCGCGTACGAGGAGCTGTACCAGCGGCACGCCCCGGCGGTCCGCCGGTACGCGCGCACCTGCTGCCGCGACTCGCACACCGCCGACGACCTCACAGCCGAGGTGTTCGCCCGCACGCTGCAGGCGGTCCGCGGCGGCGCTGGACCGG
The DNA here is from genome assembly GCF_013870535.1 of Streptomyces phytophilus. Taxonomy (GTDB): domain Bacteria; phylum Actinomycetota; class Actinomycetes; order Streptomycetales; family Streptomycetaceae; genus Streptomyces; species Streptomyces phytophilus. The sequence goes on from NZ_JACBXC010000941.1 coordinate 852, forward strand.
AGACCGCGGTACGGGCGTATCTGCTGACCACCGTGCGGCGGGTCGCCGCCGCCTGGACGAAGACCGCCAAGCGCGAGCAACTCGTCGACGACTTCGCCGTCTTCGCGACCCAGGCCGCGCGGCCGGCCTCCGACGACGACACCCTCGACCTCGGCGCCGACGTACGGGCCATGCACGAGGCCGAGCAGTCCATGGCGGTGCAGGCGTTCCGCAGCCTGCCCGAGCGCTGGCAGACGGTGCTCTGGCACACGACGGTGGAGGACGAGTCGCCCAGCCAGGTGGCGCCGCTGCTCGGGCTCACCGCCAACGCCACCGCCGTGCTCGCGCACCGCGCCCGCGAGGGCCTCAAGCAGGCGTACCTCCAGGCGCACGTCTCCACCGCGCGCACCCGGCGAGATGCTCCTCGAACCGCTCCGCCTCGTCCTGTTCCAGCGCGCCGATCGCATACGCCCCGACGTCCGGATGCCGTTGCCCGTTCACGGCACCACTCCCCGTTCCTCCAGCGACAACCGCAGCGAGCGCAGCGCGTAGAACACCCGTGAGCGCACCGTCCCCGCCGGGACGCCCAGCACCTCGGCCGCCTCGTTCGCCGTCCGCCCCTTGAAGTACGTCTCCACCAGCGCGGCGCGGTGGGCGGGGGTCAGGTCGGCGAGCGCGTCGGAGATCGTCATCAGCCGCAGCACCCGGTCCGTGTCGTCGGCGGCCGGGACGCTCTCCAGCGGCGCGGGGTCCGTCTCGCGCGGGCGCGCCTGCCTGCTGCGGTGCCCGTCGATCACTATCCGGCGGGCCACGGTGACGAGCCAGGGCCGTACGGAGCCGTCGGCGGCCGCCAGTTCGTCGGCGTGCCGCCAGGCGCGCAGCAGCGTCTCCTGTACGACGTCCTCCGCCCGGTGCCGGTCCCCGGCGACCAGGCGCAGCACGAAGCCGAACAGCGGGCCCGCGTGCTCGCGGTAGAGGACCCGCATCAACTCCTCGTCGGGAGTCGGCTTCGAGCGCTGCGCTGCCACCACGGCATCGTCCCGCATCCCTCACCTCCGGTCGAGGAGTACGGAGATCGCCGCCGGGACGTTCAACGCACGGTGCCCCCGGCCCGTCGGCGCGCCGGGGATGTCCGCGGGGCCGGGCCCGGTTTTCGCGCTACTCGTCGTACTTCTCGTCCGTGTGCGGGTCCAGGGACAGCCGGTAGCCGCGTTTGACGACCGTCTGGATGAGCTTCGGCACCCCCAGGGCCGTGCGCAGCCGGGTCATCGCCGTCTCCACCGCGTGCTCGTCGCTGCCCGCGCCGGGCAGCGCGCGCAGCAGTTCCGCGCGGGAGACGACCCAGCCCGGCCGGTGGGCCAGGGTGCGCAGCAGCGACATGCCGGCGGGCGGCACGGGGCGCAGCACGCCGTCGATGATCACGGCGTGGCCGCGGATGTCCACGCGGTGCCCGGCGAGCGGCAGCGACCGTACGCGGGCGGGGAGTTCGAGGGCGACGAGCTGGACGAGGGGGCCGAGGCGGTAGCGCTCCGGCTGGGCGGTCGGCACGTCGTGCCGCTCCAGCGGCAGCGCCGTGAGCGGC
>NZ_JACBXC010000942.1 GCF_013870535.1 Streptomyces phytophilus
GCCCCCGCGGGCGAGGGCCTGCGCCGCGCTGGAGTGCACCCGGTAGCGGGACGCGTGGCTCATGTGCGCGTAGACGGCGTTGCGCACGAGGGGATGGGCGAAGCGGGGCGGCAGGCGCGCCTCGACGATGCCCATGCCGGTGAGCACGCCGACCACCTCCCCGACCTCGCGCGGGGTGAGCCCGGTGACCTCGGCCAGCTCGCCGTACCCGGCGCCGCCGTCCACGACGGCAAGCGCGTCGGTGAGCCGCCGGGCCGCCTCCCGGTGCTCCCGCGGTACGTGCCCCACCCAGCGGTGCACGGCCCTGGCGACCTTCAACGGCCCGGCCCTGCGCACGAGTCCGGGCTCCCACGGCGCCTCCGGCCCCGGGCGGCGCCGCAGTTCACCGACGAGTTCGCTGAGCAGGCAGGGGTTCCCGCCGGTGACCGACCGGGCCGTGTACGCCAACTCCGGATCGGGCTCCGCGTCCAGGACCGTACCGAGGACCTCTCCCACGGCCTTCTCGCTGAGCACGTCCACGGGAACGGAGCGCCCCGCGGCGGAGCCGCGGAGCGCGTGGGTGACCTCGCTGTCCGCGCCGCAGCCGACCGGGGTGTTCGCCGCGACGCAGAGCACGGGATGGCCGTCCAGCCGGTCCTCGACGTACCGCAGGAAGCGCAGCGACGCGGCGTCCGCCAGGTGCAGGTCGTCGAGGAGCAGCAGGACGGCATTGCGCCGGCTCATGTTGACGAGCATCCAGTGCAGTCCGCGCAGGATCGCCTCGTGCCGGCACCGCGGCAGCTCGCCGTACGCGACCGGGTGCCGGTGGTCGAAGAGCGGCGCGGCCGGCGCGGCGGGGCCGGCGACGGCTGCGGCGCGTACCGCGGCCGGGGCGGACCCCAGGTACGGCTCGAAGAGCTGGCGCACGATCCCGTACGGGAAGGCGCTCTCGAACTCGCTGCCGCGCGCGCGGAGGACGGTGAACCCGGCGGCGCGGGCGTGCTCGTGCGCCGCGTGCAGGAGGGAGGTCTTCCCGGTCCCGAAGCGCCCTTCGACGACGACGAGGCCGCCGGCTCCGTTCCGGCAGGAGCCGACGGCGACCTCCAGCAGACGCAACTGGTAATCGCGCTCGACGAGGGGAATGGCATTGAGGCGATGAGTTCCGGGCATGGCGAAGGTGTCCCCCATCCATCCGACGTGCGGCCTTCCCGAGCGCGGACCGGGTCTTCGGCGGGAACTGTCGCAGATCCCCCTTGAAGCCCCCTTGTCCGGCGCTTGACATACGGAGTAACCGGGGGCGTAAACGCACATAGAGAGCCGGCTGTCACAGAGGGCTGGCACGATGCCCGGCATGTCGACTCCACTCGTGTGGGTTCCCGCCACCCATGGCCACGAACTGGCCCTGGACGGAACCGTTCTCAGATGCCGCAAGTCCGACGGCCGCGTGCTCCGGTCCGTCCCCAGAGCCGTGCGCGGCAGCGCGGCGGGCGAGAGACTGGCGGAGCTGGGCGAGCGGCTGGTGCGGCACGAGGAGGAGTGCCGGGCCACCGCGGAGTCCTGGCTGCTGGCCGGCGTTCCGGTGCCCGCCGCCCTGCTGGCCCGCGTGTGGCCAGACCCGGGCTGGCGGTCCGCCCTGGAGCACCTCGTGGTGGTCGTCGGCGGGCGGACGGGTCTGCTCACGGAGGTGACCGAGGAGGGGCGTACGGGCCTGGCCGGCCGGGACGGCGGCGCGCACACCCCACCGGTGGGCCCCGTATCCCTGCCGCATCCGGTCCTGCTGCCCGACGCGGAGAAGTGGCGGGAGTTGCTCGCCGCCCGCGAGGCCGCGCAGGGCGTCCCGCAGCTCGCCCGTGAGGTCCACCGCCGGCCGGACGCCGTCGACGCCGCGGCCATCGGCCTCGACGACTACGCCGGGGGCGAGTTCGCGGAGCTGCGGCACGCCACCGCCCGCGCCGCCCGGTACGGCTTCGTCATGCGCGGCGGGTTCGCGATGGTGCGGATCGCCGAGGGCGGCGTAGGTCTGCAGGCCCGCTACTGGCTGGGGTCCGACGATCCCGGCCTCCCCGCCGAGACCGGGCGGCTGCTGTGGGTGGACGCCTCGGAACGGCCCGTCGCGCTGGGCGGTGTCGGCCCGGTGGCCTGGTCCGAGGGTGTGCGCATGGCAGAGCTGATCCACGCGGGGAGGACGACCGATGACCGCTGACCGAAGCGCGCTGGACACGGGCCTGGCGCCCGCCGGCACGGCAGGCGGCGAGCCGGTCACCGCCCGCCGCTACACCCACCCCCTGCTCGGCACCCGCCCCGTGGTCCGGCTCACCGGGCAGGCCGCCGCGCCCGGCGAGGACCGGGTGCTGGCCGCCGCCGGGTTCTCCGCACCCGATGCCGGCCCACCGGTGTCCGCCGGATACCGCCGGGAGCCCGGCTACCCGGCGTG
>NZ_JACBXC010000943.1 GCF_013870535.1 Streptomyces phytophilus
GCGCCCGCCGCCGGAATCCAGGACACCGCCCCCGACCCGGTGCGCAGGCCCGCGGCCTGAAGCAGTCCTTCCGCACCGGCCTTCTCCCGGGCGGTCTGTTACATTCCGTTGGCTGCGCCCCGCGCAACGGCCCACAGCAGCCCCGCGGCGGCGGCCCAACTCCCGCCGAGTATCAGGGAATTGGATACGGGCATTCCCAAACCGGGATTTACGTCCCGGCCACCCGGGATTAACATCTTTCCGCATCGAGCGCCGCCCCGACGAAATTCTTCTGCCTACGCAAATGCGTGCCGCCGGACTTTGTGCTGCCCATTTTCCCTCTGCGCCGACGGGAGTTTCCTCATGGACAACGTCTCACGCCGGAAAGTACTTCTTTCAAGCGCCGCCGTAGGCGGTGCCGCCGCCCTCGGCACCGGCCAGGTCGCCGCCGCGACCTCGGCCGGAGCCGCCGCCCGCGGCGTTCCCGCCTCGACCATCACGCCCGCCGACGCCCGCTATCCCGACTTCGTCTCCGGCAGCAACGGCCGCTGGCGCGCCCGGCCCGACGCGATCCGGGTGGCCACGGAAACCGACCAGGTGGTGGCCGCGGTGGAGGAGGCCGTACGCGCCGGAAAGCGCCTCGCCGTACGCAGCGGCGGCCACTGCTACGAGGCATTCGTCTACCACTCCGACACCCAGGTCGTCCTCGACCTGTCGGCGATGAACGACATCTCGTACGACCAGAAGAGACGCGCCTTCGTCATCGAGCCCGGCTGCACGCTGATGGAGGTCTATATGGAGTTGTATCGCCGCTGGGGGGTGACGATCCCGGGCGGTTCCTGTTCCTCTGTCGGCGCCGGCGGCCATATCCAGGGCGGCGGATTCGGGCTGCTGTCCCGGCAGTTCGGGCTGACGAGCGACTACATCCACGCCGTCGAGGTCGTCGTCGTGAACGCCGCGGGCAAGGCCCGCGCCGTCGTGGCGACCAGCGACAAGAACGACCCGCACCACGACCTGTGGTGGGCGCACACCGGCGGTGGCGGCGGCAACTTCGGCGTCGTCACCCGCTACTTCCTGCGCGCCCCGGGCACCGAGCGGCTGGCGCCGGAGAAGCAGCTGCCGCAGCCGCCCGGCGAGGTGTACGTGCACCAGCAGTCGTGGTCCTGGAACACCATCACCGAGGACCGCTTCCGCACCCTGCTGCGCAACTACGGCAACTTCTACGCGGAGCACAGCGCCCCCGGCAACCCGTACGCCGGGATGTTCAGCATGCTCGTCTGCAGCACGAAGGCCAGCGGCTCGATCTCGATGACCACCCAGATCGACGCCACCCGGCCCGGCGCGGCGGGCAGACTCGACGACTTCCTCGCCGAGATCGGCGGCCACATGGGCGACGCGCAGCCGGCGACGCTGTCGACGAACGAGATGCGGGCGATGCCCGAGCTGTTCGCGCCGCAGGCGCGGCCGTGGCTGGTCGCCACCCGCCAGCTCGGCGGGTCCGGCTGGGGCGGGCGCGGCGACTACAAGTCGGCGTACCTGCGGCAGGCGTTCCCGGAAGAGCAGATATCCGCCATGTACAAGAACCTCACCGAGACCGACCAGCGCAGCGCGCTCGTCTCGATCGACTCGTACGGCGCGCAGGTCAACGCGGTCGGCACGGACGCGACCGCGGCGCCGCAGCGGGACTCGATCCTCAAGCTCCAGTACCAGGCGTACTGGAGCGAGGACGCCGAGGAGGCGGCGAAGCTCTCCTGGATCCGGAACATGTACCGCGACGTGTACGCGGACACCGGCGGCGTCCCCGTCCCCAACGAGGTCAACGACGGCTGCTACATCAACTACCCGGACATCGACCTCGGCGACCCGCAGTGGAACACCTCGGACACCCCCTGGCACGACCTGTACTACAAGCAGGGCTACCCCCGCTTGCAGCAGGTCAAGGCCGCGTACGACCCGGGGAACGTCTTCCGGCACGCCCAGTCCGTACGGCTGCCCGAGTAGGCGTCCGGCAGGCGGCCGAGGCACTGCCGCCCGGCCCGGGGCGCTGGGGCTCCCGGGCCGGGCGGCGCACGCGCCGTCGACGGGGAGCGGCCGGGCCGGGATGCTGATGGCGTACGGCCGAAGGGCCACGGGCCGCGAACGGTGCACGTACCGCGACCGGTTCACCGCGACGGCCGCCGGCCGCACCACGTACCACCGCCCCAGGCACCACCGCCACCGCGTGTGCCGCGCCCCGGTACGCACCCCGCGCTCAGCCGCGTATCGAGCGGGCTCACGTACCGTGCCACCCTGCGCCCCCGGCCCGTCCCGCTCCAACGGTGACCGTCCCGCCACGAAAGGAGCACCGCCTTGCACGCCTCCGCCCCGCCCCCCGACTCCGCATCCGCCCCCGAGGGCCCCACAGGACCGAGCCGGCGCCAGATGCTGCCGG
>NZ_JACBXC010000944.1 GCF_013870535.1 Streptomyces phytophilus
GCCGCCGTGGAACGTCGCCCAGGCGCCCTCCGCACCCTGTCGGCCGCGGACGAAGCGCGCGGCGGCGCTGGTGGTGTGCTCGTCCCGTACGCCCAGGAACTCGCGCAGGAGCAGGTCCTCGGCGTCCATGGTGACGTTGGTCTCCAGGTCGCCCTTCCACCAGCCCTCGACGTCCTGCCGGCCGAGCAGGTTGGCGCTCGCCCGCTCGACCGCCTGCCTCGCGGCCAGTAAGGCAGCCGCCGCCCCCGCGGGGGCGGTGTCGGTTGCGTTGCCGCCATCGGCAGTGGCTTTCATGCACACCCCTTTCGAAGGGACGTCCGGACGCGGGGCCCGGGCGTCGGTGTCAGTGCCGGCGTACGACGACGAAGTCGGCGAGTGCGACGAACCGTTCGCGGATGTCGTCGGGCATCTTCACCCCGTCCAGCGAAGCGAGAGCGCTCTCGTGCTGCCTCTGTGCCTCCTCCTGAGTCCACCGACGTCCGCCGGCTTCTTCGATCAACGCGGCCCGGGCCGCGAATTCTTCCTCGTCGAAGTCGTTTTCCGCATCGGTATTTCGGTCATCGGCGCGTTTCGCGTCGGCGGCGAGCGTCTTCGCCAGCTCGGCGGAGGCCGGGCCGCCGGCGGCGAGGGCCGCGCACACCGGCAGGGACTTCTTGCGCTGCCGCAGGTCGCTCCAGGTCTGCTTGCCCGTGACGGCGGGCTCGCCCCAGATGCCGAGCACGTCGTCAACGGCCTGGAACGCCAGGCCGAGATGGAGTCCGTAGCGCTCCAGACCGTCGGCGGCGTCGTCGCCCGCGCCGCCGAGCACGGCCCCGACGGAGCAGGCGCACGCGAGGAGCGCGCCGGTCTTGTTGCCCTCCATCTCCAGGCACTCGGCGACGGTGACGCTCTCGCGGTGCTCGTACGAGATGTCCTGCGCCTGGCCGTCGATGAGCCTGCGGGTGGCGGTGCTCAGCCGGCGGGCGGCGCGTGCCGCTTCGGGCGTGTCCAGTTCCAGCAGCAGTTCGCAGGCGAGCGCGAAGAGGGCGTCGCCGACGAGGATGGCCTGCGCGGGGCCGTGCACCTTCCACACGGTGTCGCGGTGGCGGCGCTGCTCGTCGCCGTCCATCAGGTCGTCGTGCAGGAGGGAGAAGTTGTGGACCAGCTCCACCGCGACGGCGCCGGGGACCCCGGTCTCCGCGGAGGCGCCGGCGGCCTCGGCGGCGAGCAGCGAGAGGAGGGGGCGTACGGCCTTGCCGCTGTCTCCGTCCGCCGGGTTGCCCAGCGCGTCGATCCAGCCGAAGTGGTAGGCGGCGACGGTGTCCATCGGGGGTACGAGCCGGTCGACGACGGCACGCAGCACCGGGTTGGTCAGCTCCCGGGCGTGGTCCAGCAAGACCAGGACTTCGGCGGCGCCGGGGGTGGCCGCGGTGTCGGTGTCCGGTTCTGGACGGGGCACGTTCTCTCCTCCGATGGATCTCAAACTGCTTCCAGCAGGTTCCGCGGCACTTCTCGACCCAGGCCGCCGAGGGTCTCGCGGACCGCCGCGAGGCCGCTGAGGACGGCGCTCTCCATGGTCGCGGGCCAGCCGGTGGCGGTCCACGCGCCCGCGAGTGCGAGGCCGGGTGCGTGGGTCCGGGAACCCGGGCGCAGCCGGCCGACGCCCGGTGCCGGGGCGAAGGTCGCGGTGCGCTCGCGGGTGACGAAGAAGTCGCGTACCCCGGCGCCGCGGGCGTCGGGCAGCAGCTTCGACAGCTCGGGGAGGTAACGCTCGCGCAGCTCGCCGACGGGCCGCTCGATGTCGTCCTGCGCGGCGGACTGGGAGACCGCCACGTACTGGCAGCCCCGGCCCCCGGGGGTGTCGGCGAGGCCGGAGGTGTCCGTGCGGTCGAAGATCCACTGCACGGGGGTGCCGATCGCGGCGACGAACGGGGAGTGCAGCACCCGCCGGTCGTACACGACATGGAGGTTGAGGATGGGCGCGGTGCCGATCCGGAGCAGCCGGTCCTTGTGGTCGATCGCGCCGGCCGGCAGCAGCCCGTGCGCCTCGCGCTGCGGTACGGCCAGGACCACGGCGTCGGCGTCCAGCGTCGTGCCCGGGCCGCCGGTCCGCTCGGATCCGGTCGCGGCGTCGACCTGCCAGCCGCCGGCGGGGGTGCGGCGCAGTTCGGTGGCGCGGGTGCGCAGCAGGATGCGGGCGCCGGTCCGCTCCAGCCGGCGGCGGGGCAGCGTGTCGTGCAGCTCGCCGAGGGGCACGCGGGCCCAGCCGATGTCGGCGGCGCCGCGCTCGGTGAGCAGTCCGGTCTTGAACACCATCGCGGCCAGCCCGAGGGAGACCTCCGGCGCGAAGGAGTTGAGGGTGGCGACGCCGACCATGTCCCACAGCGCCGAGACGGCGCGCGGCGACTGCCCGTGCCGGTGCAGCCAGCTG
>NZ_JACBXC010000945.1 GCF_013870535.1 Streptomyces phytophilus
GCCGTCGAAGCCGCCTCCGGCTTCGGCCCCGTGACCGTACGCCCCGACGACTCCCGCTACGGCTCCCTCCGCCTCCGCGGCTACAACCACCGCCACGCCTCCCACCCCTCCCGCATCCGCCTCGTCGGCACCACCGCCGACGTCGTACGCGCCGTCGACGACGCCGTACGCGCCGGGCGGCGCGTCGCCGTGCGCAGCGGCGGGCACTGCTTCGAGGACTTCGTCGACCACCCCGGCACCGACGTGGTCATCGACATGGCCGGCATGCGCGACGTCGGCTACGACCCCCGCCGCCGCGCCTTCTTCGTCGAGCCCGGCGCCACCCTCGCCGAGGCGTACCGGCGGCTCTTCCTCGGCTGGGGCGTCACCGTCCCCGGCGGCACCTGCACCGGCGTGGGCGCCGGGGGGCACGTCGCGGGCGGCGGGTACGGCGCGCTGTGCCGGCTGCACGGGCTGACGGTGGACCACCTGTACGCCGTCGAGGTCGTCGTGGTCGACCGGTCGGGCCGGGCGCGCAGCGTCGTCGCGACCCGGGAGGCGTCGGACCCCCGCCGTGACCTGTGGTGGGCGCACACCGGGGGCGGGGGCGGCAGCTTCGGCGTCGTCACCCGCTACTGGTTCCGCTCCCCGACCGCCCCCGGCGGCACCGGGACGCAGACCGACGCCGACGACGCCGCCATCGGCCCCGACCCCGCCCCCGACCCCGGCGACCTGCTGCCGCGTCCGCCTGCCACCGTCCTCACGTACTCCCTCGACTGGCGCTGGGCCGACCTCGACGAGGACGCCTTCGTCACCCTCATGCGCGACTACGGCCGCTGGGGTGAGCGCAACTCCGCCCCCGGCTCCCCCGCCGCCGCCCTCTACGGCGAGTTCGTGATGTCCGCCTCGCCGAGCGGGACGATCGGCATCTCCGGCCAGGTCGCCGCGGGCGACACGGCCGCACGCCGGCTGCTGGACGACCTCCAGGGCGCCCTGACCCGCGGCCGGGGCGTACCGCAGCCGGAGCGGCGGGCCGAGACGCTGCCGTGGCTCCACGCGACGCTGGGGTCCGCGGGCGCCGACGAAGCCCCCTTCGCCAGCCGCATGAAGATCAAGTCGGGCTACCGCCGCCGCGGTTTCTCCGCCGCCCAACTCGGCACCCTCTACCGCGGCCTCACCGCCCCCGACTACGACAACCTCTTCGGCACCGTGTTCATCAACACCTACGGCGGACAGGTCAACGGCATCTCCCCCGGCGCGACCGCGATGCCGCACCGCGACTCCGTCTTCCTCGTCGGCTTCCTCACCGGCTGGACGGACGAGAAGGAGGACGAGCGGCAACTGAGGTGGATGCGCGAGCTGTACGACAAGGTATGGGCGGATTCCGGCGGCGTACCCGCGGGCGCGGACGACAGCGGGACGTTCATCAACTATCCCGACAACGACCTCGCCGACCCCGCCCTCAACACGTCCGGCACGCCCTGGCACACGCTGTACTTCGGCAAGGACGGCTACACCCGGCTGCAGCGCGCCAAGGAGCGCTGGGACCCGCGGAACGTCTTCCACCACGCGCTGTCCGTACGGCCACTGACATGATCGGCGCATGAAGGTACTTGTCATCGGTGCGACCGGAACCCTCGGCAGCGCTGTCGCCGACGCCCTTGAGGACACGTCCCTCCAGGTCGTGAAGGCTTCCCGCAACGGGCCTGTGCGGGTGGATCTGGAGGATCCCGCCACGCTGGACGGGCTCTTCGACGCGGTGCCGGACCTCGACGCGGTGGTGTGCTGTGCGGCGAGCGGGCCGCTGGTGGACCTGGCGGCGGTGACGGACGAGGAGTTCGCCGCGGGGGTACGGGCCAAGCTCCTGGGCCAGGTCGCCCTGGCCCGCCGCGCGCTGCACCGGCTCCGGGACGGCGGCTCCGTCACGCTGACCGGCGGCACCTTCGCCGCGCCGCTGGCCGGCGGGTCGCTGGGCGCCCTGGTCAACGCCGGTCTGGAGGGGTTCGTCACCAACGCCGCCGCGGAGCTGCCGCGCGGCCTGCGGATCAACCTCGTCAGCCCCGGGTGGATCGCGGAGACGCTGGAGCGCTTGGGCATGGACCCGGCGGGCGGCACGCCCGCCGCCGAGGTGGCGCGGGCGTACGCGGAGGCCGTGGCGGGCACGGCGCAGGGCGTGACCTTCCGGCCGTAACGAGGGCTCCGCGGGGGCGCCGGGTCCGGCCCGTACGGGCCGGGCAGAACCGGGCTCCGTAAGATCGATTTCATGCTGACGCCGCCCTCCTCCGTGACCGACCAGGACGTCCTGGAAGCCGTCGCCGGGCACTGGCTGCCCGGGGCGGACCGGGCGGAGCACCTGCCGTGGGGCTTCGGGGCGCACCACTGGCGGGTGTCGGGCGGCGGCACCGTGCTGTTCGCGACGCTGGACGGG
>NZ_JACBXC010000946.1 GCF_013870535.1 Streptomyces phytophilus
CCCGCCGCGGACGAGGAGTCCGCGCGGCCGGCCGCCGCGTCCATGGCCGTGGCCCCCTACCTCTACAACGGCTGGGGCAGCCCGCCCGACCCCGCGGAGGTCATGGACGCCACGGGCGTCGGCGGGTTCACGCTCGCCTTCGTCCTCAGCAACGGCACCTGCAACCCGCAGTGGGACGGCCAGCGCCCGCTCACCGGCGGCGTCGACGAGGAGACCGTCGCCGCGGTGCGCGCCGCGGGCGGCGACGTCGTCCCGTCGTTCGGCGGCTGGAGCGGCAACAAGCTGGAGAGCTCCTGCGGCAGCGCGGACGCCCTCGCCGACGCGTACCAGAAGGTGATCGACGCGTACGACCTGACGGCCATCGACATCGACCTCGAAGCCGACGCCTACGACAGCCCCGAGGTCCAGCAGCGCACCGTCGACGCGCTCAAGGCGGTCAAGGCCGCCAACCCCGGGCTGAAGGTCGTCTTCACCATCGGCACCGGGCAGAACGGCCCCGACACCAGCCTCATCGACCGGGCCGCGCAGTCCGGGCTGGACGTGGACGTCTGGACGATCATGCCGTTCAACTTCGGCGGCAACGGCGGGGACATGGGCCAGCTGTCCGTCCAGGCGTCGGAGGGGCTGAAGGGCTCGCTGCAGGAGGCGTACGGCTACGGCGAGGAGGAGGTGTACCCGCGCATGGGCATCTCCTCGATGAACGGCAACACCGACGTCGGCGAGGTGGTGGACCAGGACGACTTCCGCACCATGCTCGGCTACGCGCAGGACAAGGGCCTGGGCCGGCTCACCTTCTGGTCGGCCAACCGCGACCGCCCCTGCAACGGCGGCGGCGCCGACACCTGCGGCGGGATCCCGCAGGAGCCGTGGGAGTTCACCTCGATCCTCGCCCAGTACCAGGGGTGAGGTACGGGGGTACGGTGGTGGCTCCTCCCTCGCCACCGTGCCCCCTGGCCCCCTGCCCCTGACCCCCGGCGGCGCTCACCCGGCGAGGAACGACAGGTCGCCGTTCTCCTCGGCCCGGATGGGACGGTCGCCCCACCGGATGTGCTGGACGTCGTCGGTACAGGTATTCGAGACGTCCTGGCAGTAGTAGCCGGTCTCCTCGCCGGGCTCGGCGAGGAAGACCTCCGGCAGCCGGTCGCACCGCGGGTCGACCGGGGCCAGCGGGCCCTCCGTCGTGCCGTTCTTGCCGGTCTCCCAGGCGTACCAGTCATAGACCGCCCGCGCGGTGTGCAGGGTCTTGAGCGGCTTGGCCGTATAGACGAAGTCCTGGCTGAAGGCGCCCGTGCTGCCCGATGTCGTGCCCTTGCTCGTGACCAGCCACGGCACGGTCACACCCTCGTACGTCACGGTGCAGCGGACGGTCTCGCCGCGCGGCCGGTCGGCCTCGCCCGCGCAGCGGCCACGCCCCGTCTCGCCCACGACGCCGGCCATCCGCACCGTCTCCTGGCGCAGATGGTTGAGGACCTTGTCGTTCGTCGCGGCCTCCAGCCCCGGCGACGGGAGTGCCTCCTCCAACTCGCGGTCGGTCAGCCCGGGGTGGTGCGTACTCGGCTCGATCCGCACCGGCCGCTTCTCGCCCTTGACCTCGGAGAGCCGGTACTCCGCGTCGCAGCCACTCGCCTCCTCGGCGCAGCCGCCGACCAGTGCCACGGCAACCGCCGCGGCCGCAACCACCGTTCGCTTCATCGCTCTGTTCTACCGCGCGCACGCCGGTAGGGGTCCCCGGGCGGGGAAGTCGCTTCGGAGCAGTCTGCTCAACGCCCCGTCGCCAGGATGCCGCCGCCCTCGATGCGGCCGGTCACCCGGGCCCGTACGCCCTTCTCCGCCCGCTTCGCCAGCGTCGGTCCCGCGGCGGCGGCCTCCACGTCGCCGGTGGCCTCGATGCCGCGTACGTCCCGGCTGCCGGCCGCCAGCAGGTACCAGTCGCCCGAGGGGGCGCGCCAGTCGGTGGACGCGAGGACGTGCTGCCCGAAGCGGCTGCACGCCGCGGAGTCCTCCCCGTCGCTCTGCGCGGCGACGACGCGGCCGGGCGTCGCGGCGGAGCGGGCCGGCGGCTGCAACTGGACCACGACCCGGCCGGGCCCGCGCCACGTACCGGCCCTGCTGCACACCCAGTCGGCCCGGCCGGCGTTCTCGGGCAACTCCTGCCGGGCGAACACCCAGTTGTTCACGGCCCGTACGCCCTCCCCGCGCCAGCCGTCCAGCCGGCAGGCCGAACGGGCCCAGCCGGCGAGGGCGGGACCGGATGTCGCCTCGCGCGGCTGGCGGGCCGGTGCGCCCTCGCCGGGCGGCGGCGTGTACGTCAGGTGGACGGGGGTGAGGTCGCCGAGGTCGGTGACGAGGAACGAGTGGTCCTCCACGATCCGCGCCGAGGAGCGGAGCTGGAGCGCAGGCCAGGCGT
>NZ_JACBXC010000947.1 GCF_013870535.1 Streptomyces phytophilus
CGGGCGCGCCGGCTTCAGTGTGCGTAGCGGACATGTGTCTTCTCCATCTGCTCTGTCCCTCCGGCCGCTTCCGGCGCCGGGCCCCGCTTCCCCGCCGTCATCGCTGTATGTTCGCCGCGGGCATGCCCCGGAACTCCGGGACCGCCCGCAGCTCCAGCGTCAGGCCGGGGTTGAAGACGAACGTCGCCGCCGGGCCGCGCACGCTGTAGCCGATGCCCCGCTGCCGGGCGAGCGCGCTGAAGTACCCCTGGCACGAGAGGCAGGCGTCGCGGTTGACCTGGATCTCCGACTTCTGCACCAGACCGGTGATCGGGTGCACGGTCAGCGGCGCGAACAGCTCCGCCTTCTTCTCCGCGTGGGAGGCGTCGGCGCTGCCGGGAACCCCGAAGTCCCGGGGGCCCTGGGAGCGCAGCCGGTAACCGGCCAGCCCCTGGGCGATGGTGTAGACCTCCAGGGCGCCCGGCGTCTTCGCGCTGTGGTCGGTCCGTACCCCGTTGGTGGTCAGCGCGTCGGTCCGCCCCGCCTGCTGCGCGGGCAGCTCCATCCGCTCCAGCACGAAGGCGCCGAGGTCGATCGTGCGGGGCTCCGAGACCGGGAACCGCCCGCCCGTCATCTCGTTCAGGGACTGCCGGATCTGCTCCCGGTACGTGTCCTGGAGGGCGGCCCGCGCGGTCCACTGCGCCCGCAGCTTCTCGCTCTCCTCCTCGATGCCTTCGAGCTCCGCCTCGGACACGCGCGGCTCGCGGACCGACACCTCGCTGCCCCGGAGCACGCCGAGGGACTTCATCAGCCGGGCGGTCTCCAGGGAGATGAGCTGCGTCCGGTCGCCCGTCTTCACCTCGACCAGGGGCTGGGACGTGAGCCTCTCGGCGAGCCCCTCCTCCCGCACCTCCATGGGCCCGGAGGGCGCGGGTCTGTCGGTGAGCACCTCGCCGGACCAGTCCGGGTGGCCGACGATGACGACTTCCGGGATGACGTGGACGCCCGGCGGCGCTTCCGTCGTCGACCCCGTTCGCGCCGCGGGTGCCTGCGTCTCCCGGCGCGACTGCGTGCCGGACGGGTCGGAGAGCACCGCCGGGTTGTTCCGCGCGTAGGCGTACACGTTCGTCCCGTCCGCGAAGCCGGCCGGGTCCGGGCTCGTCCACCGCCCCAGCCACGGCGCGAGGTAGCGCGCCCCGTGGTAGGTGAACCCCGTCTCCTCGTCCCGCTCCTTGCCCGTGAACCGGTACCGCTTGCGGCTCACCGTCCCGGTCTCCGCGTGGAAGGACGTGGTCCCGTACGGGTGGTACTCCTCGTAGCTCAGCATCGCCCCGTCCTGGTCCGCCTCCAGCACCGCACCGCCCAGGTGGTCGGCGAACTGGTAGCGGACCACCGGGCGCGGCACCGGCACGGCCCGGCCGTCGCGCACCGTGACGGTCTCCACCAGCGCCACCCGCCCCGCGCCGTCCGAGACGTGCAGCGTCCCGCGCTCCTCGGCCGTCCGCCCGGCGGCCGTCCTGCGGTACGTCTCGGTGCTCCCCAGGTACGTCCGCGTCTCGGTGGTGCCGCCGCGCCGGCTCGTGGCCCGCACCCGCCGGCCCGTCAGGTCGTACTGGTAGAAGGTCTCGCCGCCGCCGCCGAGCGACACGTGCGCGAGCCGGTTCTCCACGTCCCAGCCGAGCGCGGCCAGGTGCGGCATCGACGTGACGTTGCCGTTGGCGTCGTAGGCGTAGCCCGCGGAGTACGTCCCCTCCGGGTCGCCGGGCACGCTGCTGGCGCGCAGGCGGTCGCCGTCGGCCGCCGTGTCGTGACGGCGGGTCCAGCTTCCGCCGCTCGCCGTGTGCGTGACGGTACGGACGTTGCCCGCGTCGTCGTAGGCGTACGTCTCGGTGTAGGGGCGCAGCGCCCCGCTGTCGCCGGCGTGCGGAACGGGCGCGAACGGCGCGTCGGCCGCGCCGGGTTGCGCCGTCTGCCCGACGTGCTCGCGGCCGGTCGCCGAGACCAGGCGGTAGACCGGGTCGTGGGCGTACGTGCGGCGCGCGCCCACGGCCGTGTTCCGGAAGAAGACGGTGTCCTGGGACGGGTCGTCGACCACCACCACGTTGCCCACGGGGTCGTAGGCGTAGGCCAGCCGCTGCCAGGCCGCGCCGCCGGCCGCCGTGGTGTCCGCGGTGGCGAGCCGGAACGTGTCGCGCTCGTAGCCGTAGGCCGTGCGGGCGCCGCAGCCGTACTCGATCAGCGTCCGCCGGCCGCGCTCGTCGTAGTCGACGCCGCGCACGATCCCGGTCCACGTGCCGGTGCCCCGCACGTCCACCTCGACCCGCTCCAGCAGCCCGGCCACGTTGTACGCGGGCCTGGTGCGGCTGCCGTCAGGGCCGGTCGCCTCCGTGGGGCGGTCGAGGGCGTCGTACGCGGTCGTGGAGCGG
>NZ_JACBXC010000948.1 GCF_013870535.1 Streptomyces phytophilus
GGTACGCAGAGCACCGCCCCGGCCGGCGGGGAGGGGAACGACGGGAGGAACGGCGATCCCGACGGCGGAAGCGCGGACGGGGACCCCGACGAGGACGGCGAGGACGGCGAGGGCGGCCAGGACGGCGAGGACGCCGGGAACGGCCCGGACGCGGGCGGGACTGCCGGGCAGCCCGACGCGACCTCCTCGCCCTCGCCCTCCCCGCAGGCTCCCGAGTCGCCCCCGCTGAACGATTCGTGGATCGCGGTGCTGGCCTCCGAACCGGTCCGCAACGGCCCGGAGGCACGCGACGACAGGCTCACAGGCGTCCTGGCCGAAGTGCCGGAGGCGGAACTGCTGCGCAGCGACGACTACCCTTCGCTGCTCCCTGGATACTGGGTGATTCACGCTCCGGGACCGTTCGCGGACGGAAAGGAAGCGATCGCATTCTGTGCGGATCGCGGCCGTACCGCGATCAACGCCTGCTACGGGCGATATCTCAGCCAGGATCCGGATGACCGGCGGCTGCAGTGTCACCCTGCCGATGGCGGAAGCGGACGGTGCAGCCGGGAATAGGGGGGTGTCAGTCAACTATCAGATGGTCGAACTCTCCGTCCTTGACGCCCAGCAGCATCGCCTCTACCTCGGCACGGGTGTAGACGAGGGCGGGGCCTTCGGGAAATCGGGAATTGCGAACGGCTATCTCGCCGCCGGGAAGCCTGGCGAACTCCACACAGGAGCCCTGCGAGTTGCTGTGCCGGCTCTTCTGCCAGGCGGCGCCGTGAAGATCTCTGGCCGCAATGCCGTTGTATGCGTGGGCCACAGCGCTTCTCCAAGGTGGTTGCCAATGTCAACTGTCGGGGATCATAGCTGTGTTGGCGGCTAGGTGCACGCGCAAATGCACGTGCACACAGCGTGCGCGCTTGATTCCGATCAGGCGTCCACCAAGGTCATCCCCCGAAGGGTTCAACGCACAAGGCGGTACCGAATAGTTCCCGGTACGGCCACATTCACGGCCGGATGCTGCTCACCACGTTCGCCGTGGCCTCCAGACCGGACTGGATCGTCGGGGCCACGGTGGTCCCGGACAGATAGAAGCCGAGGAGCACGCAGACCACCGCGTGCGAGGTCTTCAGCGAGCCGCTGCGCAGAAACACCACGGCCAGCACGAAGAGCAGCAGCACGACCGACACCGACACGGCCATCTGATCACCCGTCCCCGCGTTCGCCGTCCACATACGTGGCAGTCTGTCCCACCTTTACCCCCCGTTCCGCGCAAGCCGTGCCCGCCATCCGGGTGATAGGGGGGCCGTCCGGGGCGGGCGGGCGCGCGTCGCGCGCCGTGCGGTGGTGGGCGCGCCCCCGGGCCGTAAGACTTGGCCGTACCGCCTGACGCCCCCTTCGTCGATGGGACGACGATGAAGAAGCAGGAGCTGGCCGACCTCGACGCGCACTGGCGCGCCCTCAACTACCTGGCCGCGGGCCAGATCTACCTCACCCGCAACCCGCTGCTCACCGAGCCGCTGACACCCGCGGACATCAAGCCGCGGCTGCTCGGCCACTGGGGCACGTGCCCCGGCCTGAACCTCGTCTACACCCACCTCAACCGCGTCATCGGCGCCCGCGACCTCGACGCCGTCTGCGTCTGGGGCCCCGGCCACGGCGGTCCCGCCGTCTACGCCGGCGCCTGGCTCGACGGCTCGTACGGGGACGTGCACCCCGACGTCTCGCGGGACGCCGCCGGGATGGCGCGGCTGTTCCGGCAGTTCTCCTTCCCCGGCGGGACGCCGAGCCACGTCGCGCCCGTGATCCCCGGGTCGTTCCACGAGGGCGGCGAGCTGGGCTACTCGCTCGCGCACGCCTACGGCGCCGCGTTCGACAACCCCGGGCTCGTCGCGGCCTGCGTCATCGGCGACGGCGAGGCGGAGACGGGGCCGCTGGCCGGGTCGTGGCACGCGAACAAGTTCCTCGACCCCGTGTACGACGGCGCCGTGCTGCCCATCCTGCACCTCAACGGCTACAAGATCGCCGGCCCCACCGTCCTCTCCCGCATCCCCGAGAGCGAGCTGGACGAGCTGCTGCGCGGCTACGGCCACGAGCCCCTGCACGTCACGGGCGGCTCCTCCCCCGAGGACACAGCGCGCGTCCACCGGGACATGGCGGCTGCCATGGACACCGCGCTCGACCGGATCGCCGAGTTCCAGCAGACCGCCCGCGCCCGCGGCGGGCTGCGCGGCCGCCCCCGCTGGCCGGCGATCGTGCTGCGCACCCCCAAGGGCTGGACGGGCCCCGAGGAGGTCGACGGCACCCCCGTCGAGGGCACGTGGCGGGCCCACCAGGTGCCGCTGCCCGAGGTCCGCGAGAACCCCGCGCACCTGGCGGAGCTGGAGCGGTGGCTGCGCTCGTACGAGCCGGAGAAGCTCTTC
>NZ_JACBXC010000949.1 GCF_013870535.1 Streptomyces phytophilus
TTCCTCGGCGCCGAAGTGGAGCGGCTGCAGACCGCGGCCTTCGGCGGCCGGCGCGGCGACTGGCGCCTCGCGGACGGCTTCCACTTCGGCGGCTTCGCCCGCCGCACCCCCGAACTCGACGCCTTCGCCGCCGACTTCACCGCCCGCCACGGCCTGGCACCCGAACCGGTGTACGTCGCGAAGATGCTCTACGCCGTCGTCGCCCTCGCCGCCGGCGGCGCCTTCCCGCGCGGCTCGGCGGTCGCGGCGGTCGTCACCGGCTGACGCCGGTGTCGCCCGGACGAGGGAAGCCGGTCGGCGGTTGTCGGCGGGCCCTGCCATAATGGCAACCCGGAGTGACCGCACGGGAATTGGGACGAGAGAAGCCCTAGCCACGGAGCGTAACGAGGGTTTACTATTAGTGACAGCCGCGGGATGGGGTGGCCTTCTCCGGTCCAGGAGACAGCAGCTCATCGCACGCGGTAGCGTCGCAGGCGAACGATTTGCCGCGCTGGTCCGTTACTCCCAGTGACGGGGGGCGGGCCGGCGTTCCCATGGCAGAGAGTCGCCACGCACCTTGGAGGTGAGGGTGTCCCAGTTCGAAGGCGAGCCCAGTCCGAAGGACTTCGTCGAAGTCCGGCTGCCGGCTGCCGGGGCGTACCTGTCGGTGCTCCGCACCGCCACGGCAGGGCTCGCTGCCCGCCTGGACTTCACGCTCGACGAGATCGAGGATCTGCGCATCGCGGTCGACGAGGCCTGCGCCATCCTCCTGCAGCAGGCCGTCCCCGGCTCCGTTCTCACCTGTGTCTTCCAGCTCGGGGACGACGCGCTGCTGGTGACGGTGTCCGCACCGACCACCGACGGCCGGGCGCCCGAGCGCGACACCTTCGCGTGGACGGTGCTGTCCGCGCTCGCGGGCAGAGTGGACGCGACCGTGGGGGACGACCGCACGGTCACGATCAGCCTGCTCAAGGAGCGCGGCGCGGCGCCGGGGCTGACGTGACGTACGTCAGGGGCGTTCCGATGCGAGACGAAGGCCGGCTGGCCGCGGCGGAGCAAGGGCGGGCGGACCACATGGACGGACTGCAGCAGCACGACAGGCGTGAACCGCAGGACCGCAGCGGTGCGCGGGCGATGTTCCACGAGCTGCGCAAGCTGCCCGCGGAGTCCACCGAGCACGCCGAGCTGCGAAACGCCCTCGTGCAGATGCACCTGCCGCTGGTGGAGCATCTGGCCCGGCGCTTCCGCAACCGCGGCGAGCCGCTGGACGACCTCACCCAGGTCGCCACCATCGGCCTGATCAAGTCCGTGGACCGCTTCGACCCCGACCGCGGCGTGGAGTTCTCGACGTACGCGACCCCGACGGTCGTCGGCGAGATCAAGCGGCACTTCCGCGACAAGGGCTGGGCGGTGCGGGTGCCCCGGCGGCTGCAGGAGCTGCGGCTGTCGCTGACGTCCGCCACCGCCGAGCTGTCCCAGCTGCACGGCCGGGCGCCGACGGTGCACGAGCTGGCGCAGAAGCTCAACATCTCCGAGGAAGAGGTCCTGGAGGGCCTGGAGTCGGCGAACGCGTACTCCACGCTCTCCCTCGACGTCCCCGACACCGACGACGAGTCGCCGGCCGTCGCCGACACCCTCGGCGCGGAGGACGACGCTCTGGAGGGAGTCGAGTACCGCGAGTCCCTCAAGCCGCTGCTGGAGGAGCTGCCGCCGCGGGAGAAGAAGATCCTGCTGCTCCGCTTCTTCGGGAACATGACCCAGTCCCAGATCGCCCAGGAGGTCGGCATCTCGCAGATGCACGTCTCCCGGCTACTGGCGCGCACGCTGGCGCAGTTGCGCGAGCGGCTGCTCGTGGAGGAGTGAGCGGCGGGGCGCACGCGCCCCGCCGTGACCCACGAGGCGCTGTGCGCCGTTCTCCGGCGCCCGGAGCGCCGCGGCGAAGGAAGAGACCTCCGTGCCGTACGGGCCGCGTGGCGGGCCCGTACGCGGTCGTACGCCCCCTCCCCCGGCCCTGCGCCGCGGTGCTACGCGGTCCGGCCCGGCCCCACGCCCAGCGCCTCCGCCGAACTCGGGCTGAGGATGCAGACGAGCGTCACCGCCGCGACCGCACCCAGGGCGAGGCCCAGCGGCAGCATCACGCCGCCCGCCGACGCCATCGCGAAGGCCACCGGCAGCGCCAGGATCTGGGTGATCATCGAGGGGCCGCGGCTCCAGCTGCGCTGCCGCCACAGCCCGTGGGCGGCGGCCAGCGGCAGCGCGGCGAGCGCCAGCACGGTGAGCCCGCCGAAGACGGCCTGGCGGGTGCTGTCCGGTTCGCCGACGATCCCGAGCACGAGTTCGTAGGCCCCGAGGGCGGCGATGACGAGTCCTTCGACGGCGGTCAGCACGGCGGCGACGGTCACGCGCGGTGGCCGCGGCCCCCGC
>NZ_JACBXC010000095.1 GCF_013870535.1 Streptomyces phytophilus
GAGCGGGGACCACGGGATGACGCCGAGGCCGTAGCTCTCGGCGGCGGGGATGACCTCCATCTCGGCGCGCCGCTCGTGCAGGTTGTACAGGCACTGCTCGCTCACCAGGCCCAGCGAGTTGCGCCGCCGCGCCGCCTCGTTGGCCTGCGCGATGTGCCAGCCGGCGTGGTTGGAGGAGCCCGCGTAGAGGATCTTGCCCTGCTGGACGAGGACGTCGACGGCCTGCCAGATCTCCTCCCAGGGCGTGTGCCGGTCCACGTGGTGGAACTGGTAGAGGTCGATGTGGTCCGTCTGCAGCCGCTTGAGGCTGGCGTCGACGGCGCGGCGGATGTTGAGCGCCGAGAGCCGGTCGTGGTTGGGCCAGGTGGTGTCGGTGTCCGCGGCCATCGATCCGTAGACCTTGGTGGCGAGGACGACCTTGTCGCGCCGCCCGCCGCCCTGGGCGAGCCAGGTGCCGACGATCTTCTCGGTGCGGCCCTTGTTCTCACCCCAGCCGTAGACGTTGGCGGTGTCGAAGAAGTTGACGCCGGCGTTGAGGGCGGCGTCCATCATGGCGTGGCTGTCGGCCTCGTCGGCGTGCGGCCCGAAGTTCATGGTGCCGAGCACGATCCGGCTGACCTTGAGTCCCGTACGTCCCAACTGCGTATACCTCATGAGGTTCAAGCCAACTGCTTCGAGCGCGCTCGAAGCAAGTGCGGCGTGCGGGTGCGGTGCGGGAGTGCATCCCGCGCGCGTACGGACCCCTGAACCGGCCCCCGTACCCGCGCGGGCGCATGGCAGGCTTGGCGCCATGCCCGCCCACCGCCTGCCGACCGCCGCCGCCCTCCTGACCGCGGCGGCGGTGGCGACCTCCGCCGCGTACGCCCCGCCCGCCGCGGCGCAGGACGACGTGATACTCACCGACCCCCGCATCACCGAGTCCAGCGGTCTGGCCGCCAGCCGGCAGCACGACGACGTGTACTGGACGCACAACGACTCCGACGACGGCCCGTACGTCTACGCCGTCGACGGCGGGACCGGCGAGACGCTGGCCACGATCACGCTGCGCGGCATAGGGGAGCCGCGCGACGTCGAGGCCATCTCCCTCGGGCCCGACAACCAGCTCTACGTCGGCGACATCGGCGACAACATGGGCGGCTCGTGGTCGTACGTGTGGATCTACCGCTTCCCCGAGCCGGAGCAGCTCAAGGACGCGACCGTCGACGCCGTGCAGTACGAGGCGCAGTACGAGGACGGGCCGCGCGACGCGGAGGCGCTGATGGTGCACCCGAAGACGGGCCGGGTGTACGTGGTGAGCAAGAAGGAGGACGGCGGCGCGGCGCTGTACGCCGGGCCGGAGGACCTGTCGACGGGGTCGATGAACATCTTCCGGCGGGTCGCGCCGATCAACCTGTGGGTGACGGACGGGGCGTTCTCGCCGGACGGTACGCGGATGGCGTTGCGCAGCTACGTCGGCGGGCGGATGTACCGCTTCGAGAACGGCAAGCCGGCGGAGGACGGGCGGCTGGACGTGCCGCTGCAGCGGCAGGGCGAGTCGATGACGTACACGGCGGACGGGTCGGCGATCGTCTTCGGCAGCGAGGGGGAGCAGAGCGACCTCATCCGGCGGGAGGCCGAGGGGGGCGGCGACTCGTCGGGGGACGGGTCGGACGGTTCGGGTGGATCGGGGGACGGCTCCGGGGACGGCGCGGGCGGGGCCGGGGACGACGAGGGCCGCGGCCCGGTGAAGACGGTACTGCTGGTGGCCGGGGGCATCGGCGCGGTCGTGGGGCTGCGCAAGCTGCTGGCGCGGCGGCCGCGACCGGACTGAACGGGCCGGATCGCCCTCAGGCGTCCTCCTTCTGGCACTCCTCCGAGTGGAAGATCCCCGCCCCGCCCTCCGGGAGGGTCCATCCCGTCCTGCGGCGGTGGTCGAGCAGCGCCTCCAGACCGTCGAGCATCCGCTCCGTGGCGAACTTGTACGTCTCCTCGTCCAGGGCCGAGAAGGAGTCCTCGGACAGCTGGGCGATCCTCGGATAGCGCCCAGAGGTCATCGCCGACTCCAGCGCCGGTGACTGCGCCTCCCAGAACTCCTGGTCGCTGATCCCGGTCCGCTCCTCCGCCTGCTTGGCGTTGACGTGCACCCGGGCGAGGCCGGCGGCGGTGGAGTCGAGCGAGGTGATGAAGCCGACCTTCTCCTGGTCGGTGAGCAGCAGCCCGTCGAAGCCGCTGAGGGCCAGCTCGAAGGAGTCCAGCCCGTTGGGGCCGAGCACGGGCCGGCCCTGGTCGACGTGGAGCAGCCACGGGTGTTCGAGGTACTGCTCCCAGAAGGCGTGGGCCAGCTCCCGCAGCCGCTCCCGCCAGGTCGGCCGGGTCCGGAACCGCTCGACGTCCTCCGGTTCGACCGAGCCGACGCCGTCGAGCATCAGGTCGAGCAGCTCGGCCTTGCCGGGCACGTGCCGGTACAGCGACATGGTGCCGACGCCCAGGTTCCCCGCGATCTTGCGCATCGAGACCGCCTCCAGCCCCTCGGCGTCCGCGATGCGGATCGCCGTGAAGACGATCCGGTCCACCGAGATGCCGGGTTTCGGGCCGCGCTTGCCGCGTTCCTCGATGCCCCAGAGCAGAGCCATGCTGCGGCTGAGGTCGCCGCTGCCACTGTGTTCCCTCGCCGCCATGGACCCGAGTCTAGCTGTGGACTTGCCATCTGCGTACACCGTATGCGTAAATGGGTACGGCGTACTCAGATAGGGGAGGAAGAGCGTGGAGGCAAGCTCGGCCGACGCCGTCGTGGCGGACGGCGTGCAAAAGCGCTACGGAGAGAAGCAGGCCCTCGCCGGCTTCGACCTGACCGTGCCGTACGGCACTGTCTACGGCCTGCTCGGCCCCAACGGCGCCGGCAAGACCACGGCGGTGCGGATCCTGTCCACCCTCATCCGGCTGGACGGCGGACACGCCCGCGTCGGCGGGCATGACGTGATGAAGGAGCCGGTCAAGGTGCGCCGGCGGATCGGCCTCGCCGGGCAGTACGCGGCGGTGGACGAGGTGCTGACGGGCCGGCAGAACCTGGAGATGTTCGCGCGGCTGTTCCACCTCGGCTCCCGGCGCGCCCGCGAGCGCGCGGCGGAGCTGCTGGAGCAGTTCGGGCTGACGGAGGCCGCGGACAAGGGCGCCAAGGAGTACAGCGGAGGCATGCGGCGCCGGCTCGACCTGGCGTCGAGCATGATCCTCGCGCCGGACGTGCTGTTCATGGACGAGCCGACGACAGGGCTGGACCCGCGCAGTCGCGGCGAGGTCTGGGAGGCGGTGCGGGACCTGGTGGCCGAGGGCACGACGGTGCTGCTGACGACGCAGTATCTGGACGAGGCCGACAAGCTCGCCGACCGCATCGCCGTCATCGACGACGGCCGGACGATCGCGGACGACACCCCGGCCGCGCTCAAGAACACGGTCGGCGGCGACCGTATCGAGGTCGTCGTCGGCTCGGCGGAGGAGATCCCGGACGCGGTGCGGGCCGTCGCCCGCGTCTCCGGCGCAGACCCGGCGATCGACCTGGAGGAGCTGCGGGTGCACGGCGCGGTCACCGACCGGGTCGCGGCGCTGACGGAGGTGGCGCGCACGCTCCAGGACGAGGGCGTCACGGTGGACGACATAGCGCTGCGGCGGCCCACGCTCGACGACGTGTTCCTGAGCCTGACGGGCCACACGACGGCGGAGCAGGAGAGGCCCGGGAACACTGACAGCGAGGACGCCAAGAAGGACGCCAAGAAGGAAGCCAAGAAGGACGCCAAGAAGGACGCCAGGGAAGAGGAAAGGAAAGAGGAGGCCCCGGTCGCATGAGCAGCACCGTCACCGAAACCGCCGCGGGGGAGAAGCGGCCCCGGCCCCGCCCGCCGGCCCGCGAGCAGGCCCCCGGCGGGCCGCTGAAGTGGGCGTTCGCCGACTGCTGGACGATCGTGCGCCGCGGCCTGCTGCACTACCGCAGGCAGCCGTCGAACATCGCCTGGCAGCTCGGCTTCCCCGTCGTCTCCGTGCTGCTGTTCGTGTACGTCTTCGGCAGCGCGATGGAGGGCGGCGCGGACGCCTACAAGTCGTACGCGATGCCCGGCATGTTCGCGATGACCATGGCCTTCGGGTTCATGAACACCGCCATGCTGATCGCCATCGACAAGGAACACGGCATCACCGACCGCTTCCGCTCCATGCCGATGTCACCGTCGGCCGTGGTCAGCGGCCGGGGCGTCTCCGACCTCATCGGCGCCGCGCTGGACCTGGCGGTGATGGCGGCGATCGCCCTGATCATCGGCTGGCGCTCGGACGGCTCGGTGCTGGAGACGGCGGCGGCCTTCGTGCTGCTGCTGTGGCTGCGCTTCGCGCTGATCTGGGTCGGCGTGGTGCTCGGCCTGCTGACGCCCAACCAGGAGGCGGCGGGGAACCTCTTCGCGGTCGCCTTCCCGTTCGGCATGGTCTCCAGCGTGTTCGCGTCACCCGCGGACATGCCGGGCTGGCTGGGCTCGATAGCGATGTGGAACCCGGTGTCGTCCACCGCCAACGCGGTGCGTGAGCTGTTCGGCAACCCGGGGCGGCTGGGCGACTCGTGGATCGAGCAGCACGCGATGCTGATGGCGCTGGTGTGGCCGGTGGTGGTCACGGCGGTGTTCCTGCCGCTGGCGGTCCGCAAGTACCAGCGGCTGTCGCTCTGAGCGAGACCCGTACGCCGAGGGCCCGGCGCGTTCCCGCGCCGGGCCCTCGGTGAGACGGACAGGTGTCAGATCCGCTCGACGACGTAGTCGATGCAGCGGGTCAGGGCCTCGACATCGGCCGGGTCGACCGCGGGGTACATCGCGATCCGCAGCTGGTTGCGGCCGAGCTTGCGGTACGGCTCGGTGTCCACGATGCCGTTGGCGCGCAGTGTCTTGGCGACGGCGGCGGCGTCCACGTCGTCGGAGAAGTCGATCGTGCCGACGACCGCCGACCGCTGCGCCGGGTCGGCGACGAACGGCGTGGTCGCCTTCGCCTCCTCGGCCCAGTTGTAGAGCGTCCGGGCGGAGGCGGCGGTGCGGCGCACGGCCCAGTCCAGACCGCCCTGCCCGTTCAGCCAGTCGAGCTGGTCGGCGAGGAGGAAGAGGGTCGCGAGGGCGGGGGTGTTGTACGTCTGGTTCTTGCGGGAGTTGTCGATCGCCGTGGGCAGCGAGAAGAACTCCGGCACGTGCCGCCCGGAGGCGTGCACCCGCGCGGCCCGCTCCAGCGCGGCCGGCGAGAACGCGGCGATCCACAGCCCGCCGTCGGCGGCGAACGACTTCTGCGGAGCGAAGTAGTACACGTCGGTCTCCGCCACGTCCACCGGCAGCCCGCCGGCCCCGGACGTCGCGTCGACGAGCACGAGCGCCCCGTCGTCGGCCCCCTCGACCCGCCGCAGCGGCATGGCGACACCGGTGGACGTCTCGTTGTGCGTCAGCGCGTACACGTCGACCCCGGCCTCGGCCCGCGCCTCGGGATGCGTACCGGGCTCGGACGCGACGACCGTCGGCTCGTCCAGCCACGGGGCGAGCTTGGCGGCCTTGGCGAACTTCGAGGAGAACTCGCCGAAGGACAGATGCTGCGACTTGCGCTCGATCAGCCCGTGGGTGGCAACGTCCCAGAACGCGGTGGACCCCCCGTTGCCGAGAACCACCTCGTACCCCTCGGGCAGCGAGAACAGCTCACGCACCCCGTCACGCACCCGCCCGACGAGGTTCCGCACGGGAGCCTGCCGGTGGGACGTACCGAGAAGGGAGGAACCGGTGGCGGCCAGGGCGTCGAGCGCCTCGGTGCGCACCTTGGACGGACCCGACCCGAAGCGACCGTCGGCGGGCTTGATGTCAGCGGGAATCTCGATCTCAGCCACGCCCGAAGCCTACGGCGCGACCCCCCGCCACCGGCGCCCCCGTCCACGCTCTGAGACGAGAACACCCACGTGGTGGGCAGTGTGGCGTCGCGGCTCCCGGACCGTCTTCACACCCGTGAGTGACCGTCGCCAACTTTGTGCGAGCAGGTCGAGGACGCCGGCGGGGTGCCGCCTCCATCCCCTACGACGTGCCGCCGAATCCGAGGTCTTCTGACCTCAGCGGACGACGGTCTGGATCTCGGCGACGTCGACCTCGGTGGTCGTGTCGAAGACTCCGTCGGGCAGCCGCACGGCGTTCGGCCGACCGGTGCCGGTCCAGCTGATCTCCCAGGTGACGGTGGCCGTCAGCTCGTACGGGCCCGTGCTCTCCGTGGAGCGGAGGTACGTCAGGCCGCAGGGCGGTGACTCCTCGGAGCGGCCGGCCGTGTAGGGGGTGCCGATGGAGCCGTCGTCGTTGATGCGGCAGACGCCGTCTTCGGGGTATAACTCCGCGTCGTCCGTGCCGGGGTCGATGTGCAGGCCCACGGGGCGGGCGGTGGTGGTCGCCTGGATACCGATCTCCGGGATGGAGGCGCTGACCGCCACGGGGCGGAACGTACCCTCGTCCAGCCACACCCACGTCGGCAGGTTGACCTTCTGGTTCGCCGCCGCGGGCCGCAGGGCCGCCTCGTCGCGGGGGAGGCGGAGCCTGTCGTAGGCGAGTTCGGCGAGGACCTCGGGGGTGACGGCGTTCTCGTACTCGACCGGCGGCGGTTCACCGGTGTCGACCCAGAACCACGGTTCCATGCAGTCGAAGATCGCTGGGTCGTCCTTGCGGTTCTCGTCGTAGAAGTCGTCCCACCAGTAGCCTTCACCGGCTTTGTCGCTGTTGAAGTTCTTGTACGGCTTCCCGCCGTTGTACTTCTCCATGAAGTCCGAGGCGATGTCCTGCCCGTCGGGGTCGTGGACCATCGCGAAGAACACCCGCCGGGCCAACTTCTCGAACTCTTCGGGGTGGTAGGCCGGGCCGTACCAGCAGGGTGGCGGCTCCCAGTCGCTCACCGGGGCCACTGCCCCGCCGCCGTCCCCGCCGGGGCCGTTGCGGGTCTCGTCCCACACGATCTCGACCTGCGAGAAAATGTTGCCGTTGCCGTCGGAGCCGCCGGACGGGGTGCCTTCTCCGGGGTCGAAGTTGTCTCCGTGCCCGCCGAGTCCGTCGTCCTCCTGGGCTGCGGCGGGGCCGGGTAACAGCCCCAGACATACAAGGCCGGATAAGGCAAGAACGGCCGTGGCCTTCGCTAAGCCCGGCACTGTGCGGCCCCCCGGTCGGACAGCCCCTTGGTCGTCTGCCAGACGCCGTCCGCGCTCTTCTCAAGCAGCGTGTTGTAGAGGACGTACGCGTTTTTCGAACCGCTTCCGGTCGGCAGGTCCTTCTCGTTCGCCGGATCCTTCGTGATGACGGCATCGCTCTCGTCGGCGCAGAAGACCACGGCGGCGGTGCCGTCCTCCTTCATGGTCACCTTGCGGTCGAAGACCCGGATGGCCCCCGCCCACTTGTCATCGGCGTCGACCCAGTCCTTGACGAAGTCCTGCGACATCGCGAGCGCTTCACCGCTGGTGTAGAAGCTCAGCGCCGAGCTCCGTGTGTCCGCCTTCAGGATCGCGTCGTAGAGGGCGATGAACCGCTGTTCGCTGTCGCTGAGGACCGCGTCCTTCGTAGCGTCGCCCGTGGTGGCGTCCTCGAAAGTCAGCTTCGCGTACGAGGGGAGTGTCAGCTCCGGGCGGTTCGCCTCCGGTTCGCTCTCCTTCGGTGACGGCGGCGTCGACGAGGCGTCTCCCGCGCCCTTGATCTTCTCGTCGTCACCCCCGCCTTCGTCGTCCGAACCGCAGGCTGTCAGCAGCAGGCTCGTGGCGGCTAAGGCCGCCAGCGCGGCGGGGGCGGTGCGTCGGCGTTTCACGTCAACTCCCTGTAGGAGGCGGATCACTACGGGTAGAAGACGCTATCCGTGGGGCGCGGGGTTTCGCCAGCGCGGTCGTTGGCTTGATGCCGATGCTTCACTGGGGTCCCACCGGCCCCGTACACAGCCGTCCGCCGGGGGCCACCGGTGATTGCGGTGGTCCCCGGCGGGCGGGTGCGGGGGGTCAGCCCAGGGTGAGGGTGGCCGGGGTCGGGTTGGTGCCCGTCCAGGTGCCGTTGAAGCCGAAGGTGACCGCGCCGCCGTCCGGGACGTTGCCGTTGTGCGGGGCGTTGGTGCAGGTCACTCTCGTGCCGCTCTGCTGGCACGTCGCGTTCCAGGCGTTGGTGAGGCGCTGGCCCGCCGCGTAGCCCCAGGAGACGGACCAGCCCGACAGCGAGTCGCCGTCGCAGCTCACCGTCACCGCCGCGGTGAAGCCTCCGTTCCATTCCTGCGGTACGGCGTAGCTCGCGTCGCAGCCGTCGCCGGGGCCGGGGCCGGGGCCCGGGCCCGGGTCGCCGCCCAGGGCTTCGGCCACCGCGTTGTACGCCTGTTTCGGCTGGTAGCTGTCGTTCCAGAGGGTCGCCGAGCCCTCGCCGTCGAAGACGCCCGGCACCCACGAGTACTTGTCGGGGAAGCCCCAGACCGTGACTCCCGTGCACCGGGTGACGGCCAGGCAGGCGTCGATGACGTTCGCGTAGTACTGCGACTGGGTGGCTTCCTTCTGCGCGCTGACCGGGAGCTGCATCCGTACGTCCAGCTCCGTGATCGCCACGTCGACTCCCAGGTCGGCGAAGCGCTGCATGTTCTGCCGCAGGTCGCTGGGGAAGCCGTACTGGATCGCCAGGTGGCCCTGGATGCCGACGCAGTCGATCGGTACGCCCTGTGCCTTCAGGTCGCGTACGAGGTTGTACATCGCGGTGCTCTTCGCGTTGACGCCCTCGATGTTGTAGTCGTTGATGCACAGCTTCGCGTTCGGGTCCGCCGCCTTCGCGGCGCGCAGGGCGTGGGCGACGAAGTCGCGGCCCATGGCGTTGTAGAAGGGGCTGGTACGGAACGTGCCGTCCTCGTTGAACGGCTCGTTGACCACGTCCCAGGCGGCGATGTCGCCCGCGTACCGGCCGGCGACCTGCGTGACGTGGTTCTCCATCGCGGTACGGACCTCGCCGCTCGGCAGGCCGGAGACCCAGCCGGGGAGCTGGCTGTGCCAGACGAGGGTGTGGCCGCGTACGGACTGGCCGTTCTGCTGGGCGAAGTCGACGATCCGGTCGCCCGGGCCGTAGTTGAACTGGCCGCGGGACGGCTCGACGGTGTCCCACTTCATCTCGTTCTCCGCCGTGACCTGGCCGAACTCGCTGCCCAGGATCCCGGTGTACTGGGTGTCGGAGAAGTGCGACGTCGCGGCTGCGGAGCCGACGAACTTGCCGTGCGCCTGCGCGAGTTGGTTCAGCGAGGCCGCGGCGGTCGCGGGTGCCGGCGTGTCGGCCGCCGCCCCCTGTGCGGGTGCTGCGGTGCCGAGGCCGTACAGGCAGAGGGCGCCGGCGAGCGCGGCGAGCAGGGCCCGGGGGGTCCTCGGCCTGCTGCGGAGTCTTCGCATGTTCCCCTTCTTCCCCCGCGGGCGAGGCGCGGGCGGTGGTGGAGTGTGGCGCCGGATCCGTGCGTGCGGGTGCTGGGTGGGAGGAGGATGGCGGGTCGAAACATTTCGGGACTGGTTTCGAATCTTTCTGGGGTCGGACGTTAGAGGCGCGAGTGGGGCACGTCAATACGCGCGGCGGGGCGGGGGTGTCCGGCACGCTGGGGGCCATGGATACGCAGACGGGCGCGGACGCGGGTACGGACACCGGTGTGGATGTCGCGGCGCTGGAGCGGCGGCTGCGGGACGCCGTCCGCGGCGACGTGGGCTTCCGCACCCGGGACCGGGCCCTGGTCACCATGGACGCCTCCAACTACCGCCGCGTCCCCCTCGGCGTCGTCGCCCCTCGCGACGCCGACGACGTCGCCGCCGCGCTGGCCGTGTGCCGCGAGTACGGCGCGCCCGTCGTGGCCCGCGGCGGCGGTACGTCCATCGCGGGCAACGCCGTGGGCGTCGGCGTCGTCCTCGACTTCACCCGGCACCTGAACCGGCTCGTCGACCTCGACCCCGGGACGCGTACCGCCGTCGTGCAACCGGGGCTGGTGCTCGACCGGCTGCGGGGCGCGGCGGGGGCGCACGGGCTGACGTTCGGGCCGGATCCGTCGACGCACAGCCGGTGCACGATCGGCGGGATGGTCGGCAACAACTCGTGCGGCTCGCACAGCGTCGCGTGGGGGACGACGGCCGACAACGTACGGGCCCTGGACGTCGTGACGTACCGGGGGCGGGCGGTGCGGCTGGAGCGGGACCTCGGGGTGCTGCCGGGGCTGGAGGAGTTCGTCGCGGGGCATCTGGCCGCGTTGCGTACAGGCGGGGTTCCGGGCGGGGTTCCGGATGCGGGCGGGCCGACGGGCGCGGCTGCGCCCGGCGTACGGGACGGCCGTGCCGCCCCCGGCTGGCCCGACCTCCCCCGCCGCATCTCCGGCTACGCCCTCGACGCCCTCCTCCCCGAGCACGGCCCCGACCTCGCCCGCGCCTTCACCGGCAGCGAGGGCACCCTCGCCGTCCTCACCCAAGCCGCGGTCCGCCTCGTCGAGGCACCCCCCGCCCGCGCCCTCGCCGTCCTCGGCTACGCCGACGAGTCCGCCGCCGCCGAGGCGGCCTCCGGGCTGCTGCCGTTGCGGCCCCTGACCGTCGAGGGGATGGCCGCCGACCTCGTACCCGACGCGCACGCGCTGCCCCGCGGCGGC
>NZ_JACBXC010000950.1 GCF_013870535.1 Streptomyces phytophilus
CGGCGCTCGGCGCGATGCTGCTGGTGCTCGCCCTGCACCCCGGCGAACTCGTCGACGGCGCCGCCGCCGTCTTCACCGAGCCCGTGCTCCTGGTGGCCGTCGCCACCGCGCTGTGGCTCTCCACCGCCCTGCACGAACTCGCCCACGGGGTCGCCGCGCGGCACTACGGCGGCCGGGTCGGGGAGATCGGGCTGCGCTGGCGGCTGCCCGTGGTGATCATGTACTGCACGGTCGACGACTACATGTACCTCGCCGACCGCCGCGCCCGCGTCGTCGTCGCGGGCGCCGGCGCCGTCGCCAACCTGCTGTTCCTGCTGCCGTTCTGGTGCTGGTGGCTGCTCGCCCCCGACGGCCCGACCCGCGACGGCCTCGCCGGGCTGCTCTTCCTCGGCGTCCTCCAGGCCGCGGCGATGCTGGTGCCGCTCCCGCCGCTCGACGGCTACACCATCGCCGGGCAACTCCTCGGCGGCCTGCGCCTCGCCGAGTCCAGCCGCACGTACCTCTCCCTGGCGCTGCGCCGCTCCCCGGACGCCGCCGCGTACCCGCGCCGCGCCCGCGCCGTCTACGCCGGCTACGCGGCCGGGACGGTGCTGACGGTCGGGGCGCTGGCGGTGGTGCTGGTGCTGCTCGTACGCGCCGTGGTGCTGGCGGCGTAGACCCATGACCCCCGAACCCCGCGCAGAACCTCCGAAGGAGAACGCCGTGACGACCGACACCGACGACCCCGCCGGCCCGCCCCCGGCCGTCCGCCTGGCGGCGGTGCGCAAGAGCTACGGCGACGTGCGGGCGGTGGACGAGGTGTCGTTCACGGTCCGCCGCGGCGAGTTCTTCGGCCTCCTCGGCCCCAACGGCGCCGGCAAGACCACGCTCGTCGAGATCATGGAGGGCCTGCGGGAGGCCGACGCCGGGGCGGTCGAGGTGCTGGGCCGCGCGCCCTGGCCGCGGGACACCTCGCTGCTGCCGCGGCTGGGCGTGCAGACGCAGGCATCGGCGTTCTTCGTCCGGCTCACCGCGTACGAGCACCTGAAGACGATGGCCGCGCTCTACGGCACCGAACGCGCCGCGGCGGACCGGACCCTGGCCCTCGTGGGCCTGACCGAGCAGGCGGACGTGCGGGTGGAGAACCTGTCCGGCGGCCAGCGCCAGCGCCTCGCGATCGCCTCCGCGCTCGTGCACGCACCCGAGCTGATCTTCCTCGACGAGCCGACGGCCGCGCTCGACCCGCAGGCCCGGCGCACGCTGTGGGAGGTGCTGCGGGACCTGAAGCGGGCCGGCCGCACCATCGTCTACACCACCCACCACCTGGACGAGGCCGAGGCGCTGTGCGACCGCGTCGCGATCATCAACCGCGGCCGGATCACCGCCCTGGACACCCCGGGCAGGCTGGTCGCGCGCGGCGGCACGTCGGTGTGGCTGCTGGTGCCCGCGGAGCGGCTGGCCGAGGAGGCCGCCCGCGAGCTGCCCGGCGTCACCGAGGTCACCCGCGAGTCCGACGCCCTGGTGCTGCGCACCGAGGACGCCGGGCCGGTGCTGGCCGCCCTGGAGAAGGCCGCGGGGCTCCAGGGGGTGCGTACCCGCACGGCCAGCCTGGAGGACGTCTACTTCCAGCTCACCGGCCAGGACTGACAGCCGGCCGCCGCGACCCCCCGCCCACCGAGCTTTCGGAGAGACATGCGATGAGTGCCTATTCCGCGCTGGCGGAGGCCGGCTACCGGGCGTACACCCGGGACAAGACCACGCTCTTCTTCACCTTCGCCTTCCCGCTCCTCTTCCTCGTCGTCTTCGGGCTGATCTTCCACGGCCAGGACGTGGAGGAGAGCGGCCGGCCCTACATCGCGTACATCGCGCCCGGGGTGCTGTCCTGGGGCGTGGGCAACGCGGCCGTCTTCGGCGTCGGGTTCGTGCTGATGCAGTGGCGCCGGGACGACATCCTGCGGGTGATCCGGATGACGCCGACGCCGCTGGCCTCGGTGCTCGGCTCGCGCTACGTGCTGGCCGTGGGCATCGGCCTGGTGCAGGCGGTGCTGTTCGTGGCGGTGGCGCTGCTGCCGGTGATGGGCCTCGAACTGGCCGCGGGCTGGCCGCTGGCGATACCGGTGCTGGTGCTGGGGATCACCGCGTTCCTGGCGCTGGGCGCGATCGTCGGCTCCTACGCCCGTACGCCGGAGGCGGTGGCGGCCGTCGCCAACTTCCTGATGGTGCCGATGGCGTTCCTGTCCGGCTCGTTCTACCCGCTGGACGCCATGCCGTCGTGGATGGAGACGATGAGCTGGGTGCTGCCGCTGCGCCACCTCAACGACGGGGTGTCGGCGGCGCTCACCGACGCGGGCGGCGGCGCGGACATCGCGGTGGCGTGCGGCGGGCTGGCCGCGTTCGCGGCGGTGTTCGGGGCGGTCGCGTT
>NZ_JACBXC010000951.1 GCF_013870535.1 Streptomyces phytophilus
CTGGATGAGCGCGAGGGAGCCGGGCGTCAGCAGCGCGCCGCCGATGCCCTGGAGGGCGCGGGCGGCGATGAGGATGCCGACGTTCGGCGCCAGCGCGCACAGCAGCGACGCGATGGCGAACCACACGGTGCCGAAGACGAACAGCCGGCGGCGGCCGTAGCGGTCGCCGAGTGCGCCGCCGAGGAGGATGAGCGCGGCGAGGGTGAGGGTGTAGCCGTTGACGGTCCACTGCAGGCCGCCGAGGGAGGCGTCGAGGTCGTCGCCGATGGTGGGCAGCGCGACGTTGACGACGGTGGCGTCCAGGAAGGTGATGCCGGAGCCGATCACGACGGCGGTCAGCAGCCAGCGCCCGGCCGGCTCCGCGAGCCGCAGGGCCGCGGGTGCGGCGGCGGGCGGGGTGGATTCCGTCATGCCCGCAGTCAACCGCACCGCCCGGCCGCGCGCACCGTTCCCGCGGTGCCCGCCGTGCCGCGCGTCGGGTAGCGTCCCAAGGGTGAGCGAAGCCAGCGCCGAGGACAACCTCGAAGACGGGCCGGCGGACGGGCCGGACGATGCGACCGCGGACCGCCCGGAAGACCTGCCCGCGGGCACCTCCGGCTTCGAACGCGGCACGGACGGCCCCAAGGTGATCCTCGCGGGCGTCGACGGCTCGGAGACCTCCTGGCGCGCCGCCGCCTACGCCGCCGGGCTGGCCCGGCGGCAGGGCTCGCTGCTCGCGGTGGTGTACGTGCAGCCGACCCTGGCCGCCGCGGCGGCGCTCGGTGCGCCGGTGGCGGACACCACGGCGGAGGTGGCGGAGGAGCTGGTCGCGGAGATCCGGCGGGCGGTGGAGCAGCTGCGCGGGATCTTCGAGGTGCGATGGGAGTTCCACACCCTGCACGGCGACGCGTACGGGGGGCTGGTGCAGGCGGCGCAGGAGCTGAAGGCGGACGCGGTGATCGTCGGGGCGTCGGAGCAGGCGGGGCACCGCTTCGTCGGCTCGGTGGCGGTACGGCTGGTCAAGGCGGGCCGCTGGCCGGTGACGGTGGTGCCGTAGCGCCCCGGGGCCGGCACCGCGGCGCACGCCCGCCCGTGTCGCGCCCGCGGCGGGTCTGCGGCACCGTGGGTTCATGAGCGATCACACGTACCGCATCACCGAGATCGTCGGCTCCTCCTCCGTCGGCGTCGACGACGCCGTCCGCAACGGCGTCGCCCGCGCCGCCCGGACGCTGCGCAACCTCGACTGGTTCGAGGTCACGCAGGTGCGCGGGCAACTGGAGGACGGCGCCGTCGCGCACTGGCAGGTGGGCCTGAAGGTGGGCTTCCGGTTGGAGGACGCGGACGGCTCCTGAAAGCCCTTCGCGGCCGCGGTCACTTCAGCAGCCGGGACATCCTCCGGTCGGCCAGCGGCTTGCCGCCGGTCTGGCAGGTGGGGCAGTACTGCAGCGCCGAGTCGGCGAACGAGACCTCGCGGATCGTGTCGCCGCAGACCGGGCACTTCTCCCCCGCCCGCCCGTGCACCCGCAGCCCGCTCTTCTTCTCCGCCTTCAGCCGCCCGGCGGCCACCCCGCGGGAGCGTTCGACGGCCCCGCGCAGGGTGTCGCCGACGGCCGCGTAGAGCACGGCGGTCTCCTCGTCGGTGAGGTTCGCGGCGAGCTTGTACGGGGACAGCTTCGCGACGTGCAGGATCTCGTCGGAGTACGCGTTGCCGATGCCCGCGATCGTCGACTGGTCGCGCAGCACGCCCTTGATCTGCCGCCGCTCCTTCGCCAGCAGCGCGCCGAACGCCTCCGCGGTGAACGCCGCGGCCAGCGGGTCGGGCCCCAGCCGGGCGACGCCGGGCACGTCCTGCGGATCCCGTACGCAGTACACCGCGAGGCGCTTTTGCGTGCCCGCCTCGGTGAGGTCGAAGCCCGCGCCCTCCGGCTCGGCCAGCCGCACCCGCAGGGCCAGCGGCCCCTTGCCGGGGCGCGGCGGCGCGGCCGGCAGCTTGTCCTTCCACTGCAGCCAGCCGGCCCGCGCCAGGTGGATCACCAGGTGCAGCTCGTCGGCGACCGTGAGGTCCAGGAACTTCCCGTGCCGCCCGACGCCGGTGACCTCGGCACCCTCCAGCGCGGCGACCGGCGGGTCGTACGTCTTGAGCACGCTGATCGCGACCGGCTGCACCCGGGCGATGTGCCGCCCCACCAGGTGCTCGGTCAGGAATCCGCTGAGCGCTTCGACTTCGGGAAGCTCGGGCATGTCCTCCAGTCTGCGGCATCCTGGAGTGATGTACGAAGAGAGGCCCGCGCTGCTCGGGGGCGCCGTCGTCTGGCGCCGCCGGGACGTCCGACCGGGCCCGTACCGGGTGCTGCCGGACGGCGGCACCGACGTGATCCTCACGCCCCGCGGGCTCCTCGTCGCCGGCCCCGACACCCGGGC
>NZ_JACBXC010000952.1 GCF_013870535.1 Streptomyces phytophilus
CGACGCGCAGGTTGCACAGCGCGGCGCCGCAGCCGACGTGCAGGGAGCGCCGCTCGGGGTCGGCGGCGGGCATGGCTCGGTCCAGGTCCGCGCGCATCTCGACGGTGCGGCCGGCCAGGTGGCAGCGGAAGCGCCACGGCTGCGCGTTGTGCATGGAGGGCGCGGCGGTCGCGGCCTGTACGAGCTCCGCGGCCCCGGTGGCGTCCAGTGCTCGCGCGGCCATGATTCCAGCGTACGACCGCCGTCCGCGCCCCACGAATCGAGCGGCTGCCGGCCCGCGGCGACCGCGCTCAGTCCCCCCGCGCG
The DNA here is from genome assembly GCF_013870535.1 of Streptomyces phytophilus. GTDB lineage: Bacteria > Actinomycetota > Actinomycetes > Streptomycetales > Streptomycetaceae > Streptomyces > Streptomyces phytophilus. Next base: position 307 of record NZ_JACBXC010000952.1, read on the forward strand.
CCCGCCAGGGCGCCGAGCAGGGCACGGGTGCACACCTCGCGGACCTCCGCCCGCGACGGCTCCCCCCGCTCCAGCCAGTCCAGGACCGCCGCCGTGACGAAGGCGAGCCAGCCGTGGACGGCGAGCCGCAGCGCCGCGGGGGCGGGGCCGTCGAGCAGCCCGGCGGCGGCCTGGGCGTCGAGCACGGTGACGATCCGCCGCTCCTGCTCGGCGAGGAGCTGCTCGTGGATGTCGTGGATCTCCCGGTCCCCGGCGGCCGAGGCGCGGTGGAAGGCGCGCAGGCCGCGCGCGTGCTCCTCCGCGTACCGCAGGTACGCCTCCAGCCCTTGCTGCACCTGCCGGCCGACGGGCGTGGCCGGGTCCGGCTCGGTCATGCGCAGCAGGCGCTCGCCCTCGTGCCGGACGACGGCGGCGTAGAACTGCCGCTTGGTCGGGAAGTAGTGGTAGAGCAGCCCGCGCGAGACGCCGGCGCGCTCGGCGACCTCCTCGATCCACACGTCGTCGAAGGGCCGCTCGGCGAAGAGCTCGGCGCCGATCCGCAGCAGCTGCCGGCGCCGTTCCTCGGTGCCCATGCGGGTGCGCGGACGCCCCGTCCGCGTACCACGACCGCCGGAACGAGCCATCGCGCCACCTTACTTGACGCGGTTATTGACACCGGTTCAGCAGTGCCGCACGCTGCGTACTGAATCGAGTTCAATAAGGGAGGGCACGATGGCGAAGCCGTTCTTACGCACCCGTCCCGGACCCTGGCCGGAGCTGAGCCGCATCCCCCGTCCGCCCCACCGGGTGCCGGTGGTGGGCGACGTCTTCGGCATCGACCCCGCCACGCCCGTCCAGGACTCGCTGCGGATGGCCCGGGAGCTGGGACCGATCTTCCGGCGCAAGATCTTCGGGCTGGAGATCGTGGTGGTCTCCGGCGCCGAGCTGGCCCGCGAGCTTGCGGACGAGTCGCGCTTCACCAAGCGCGTCGTGCTCGCCGTGTACAACCTGCGCGACGTCGGCGGCGACGGCCTGTTCACCGCGCACGGCCACGAGCCCAACTGGCAGCTCGGCCACGACATCCTCGCGCCCGCGTTCACCCGCGAGGCGATGGAGCGCTACCACCCCGTCATGCTCGCGATGGCCCGCCGGCTGACCGCAGCCTGGGACGCGCACGCCGCCGCGGGCACCGCGGCCGACGTGTCCGCCGACATGACGAAGCTGACCCTGGAGACCATCGCGAACACCGGCTTCGGCTACGACTTCGGCTCCTTCGAGCGCACCGAGCAGCACCCCTTCGTCGCCGCCATGGTCCGCTCCCTGAGCCACGCCCAGGGCAGCAACGTGCCGCGGCCCCTGAGCCCGGTGAAGAACCGCGGGGGCAGCCGCAGGAACGCCGCCGACACCGCGTACCTCACCTCGGTCGTCGACGAGGTCGTACGGGAGCGCACCGAGCGCCCCGACCCGGACGCGCAGGACCTGCTCGGGCTGATGCTCCACACCCGCCACCCGCGCACCGGCGAGCGGCTGTCGCCGGAGAACATCCGGCACCAGATCCTCACGTTCCTGGTCGCCGGGCACGAGACGACCTCGGGCGCGCTGTCCTTCGCGCTGTACTACCTCTCCCGCCACCCCGGGGTGATGGCCCGCGCCCGCGCGGAGGTGGACGAGGTCTGGGGGCGGGCCTTGGAGCCGTCGTACAGGCAGGTGAGCAAGCTGCGCTACGTGCGCAGGGTGCTCGACGAGTCGCTGCGGATGTGGCCGACGGCGCCCGCGTTCACCCGCGCCGCGCGTACGGACACGGTGCTGGGCGGCGTCCACCCGATGCGCGCGGGCGCCTGGGCCCTGGTGCTGATCCCGGCCCTGCACCGCGACCCGTCGGTCTGGGGCCCGGACGCCGACCGCTTCGACCCGGACCGCTTCCTGCCGGAGCGGGTACGGGCCCGCCCCGCGCACGTCTTCAAACCCTTCGGCACCGGCGAGCGGGCGTGCATAGGGCGGCAGTTCGCGCTGCACGAGGCGACGCTGGTGCTGGGGCTGCTGCTGCGCCGGTACGAGCTGCGCGGCGACCCCGGCTACCGGCTGGACATAGCCGAGCGGCTGACGCTGAT